>CALBGL010000063.1 GCA_937892735.1 uncultured Clostridia bacterium
CAGGTAACGCTGGAAGGGACGCCGGTGGATCCGACATTATACTTGGAAAGCACTTTAGACGAATGAGGAAGATCCGGTGGTCACCCCCCCTTTTTGGCCGCCGGATTTTGTTTTTTTCCTTGAAAGCAAGGTAGGAGTATGTTACAATAATTTATGCACGAAAGTATACACAAAGGAGAATCTCCGATGATAGGAAAGATAAAAGAAGGGTTTCCCAGATGGGGGATGTATGCCCTGACGCTGATTTATTTGGAAGTGATATTCCAGTGGATGGTTTTTGGCCGGGTCACATGGGGTATGCTATATGGTTCTTTGTTTGGGATTTCAGTGGCCGTTTTGAGTGCTATCATATCCGGATTGGGACCTCGTTGGTTTAATAAGGCAATCGCAACAGTTCTTTTGGTGTTCTTGGAGATCCTTTTTGTAACGCAGCGGATCTACTATGATATTTTTAAGACCTTTTTATCGTTTTTTTCGATCACGAATGGAACTGGAAATGCCGTGGAATTTTCGGAGATAATTATTGATTCATTGGGTAAGATCTGGTGGCAGGTTCTGCTGCTCCTGCTGCCGCTGATTGTCTATTTTGCGTGGTGGTTCTGGGGAGGACACCTGTCTTTTCAGAAAAATGGATGGAAAAAGAATCTGATCATGGCAGCCGTGACGTTGGCCGGATACGGGGTCGCCATAGGTCTTCTCTGGGTGCCGGGGACTGGTACGGCCACTCCGCATGATGCGTTTTTCGAGAAACCTGTGATGGCTATGCGGATGAGAAATCTGGGAGTTCTGGTTTCTATGAGACAGGACGTGCAGGAGACACTGTTTCATTCGGAAGAATCGGGGCTGAGTCTGTCAACGTCGAGCGAAAGCAGTCAGGAAGAAAGTGTGCAGGAGGAGAGTAGTTCGGCAGAGCAGAGTCATGAAGAAAGTTCGGAAGAGAGCCAGGCGGAAGAAGTATTCGTACCAGAACCGAATATTCTCGAGATTGATTTTGACCAACTGATCAAAGAGGCTCCGAATGAGACGATAGTGCAGATGCATCAATACTTTCAGTCGGTGGAGCCCACCTATACGAATGAGTATACGGGAATGTTTGAAGGATATAATCTGATCCTGATCACGGCAGAAGCGTTTTCAAGCTGGGCGATTGACGAGGAGCTGACTCCGACGCTGTATAAGATGGCAAATAGCTCATTCGTGTTTCATAATTTCTATACTCCGTATTTCACGGTCAGTACCAGCGATGGAGAGTATGTGACGCATACAAGTCTTTTGCCGAAAGAGAATGTATGGAGTTATTACTGGTCGAGCTATAACGAGATGCCTTTTGGCTTCGGTAATCTGTTTGGAGGGTTAGGCTACACATGTTATGGGTATCATAATCATGATTATGACTATTATGATCGAGACCTGTCCCATCCGAATATGGGATATATCTGGAAAGGGTACGGAAACGGCCTGAATGTGGATTACACATGGCCTGAATCGGACTTGCAGATGATGGAGCTTACCATTCCGGATTACATCGATCAGGAGCCCTTTCATACATACTATCTGACAGTGAGCGGTCATCAGCTTTGGAATTTCATCGGCAACATGATGAGCATGAAACATCAGGATTTGGTAGAAGATTTACCGTATGATGAGACGACGAGAGCTTACTTAGCCTGCCAGATTGAGTTGGACCGGGCGCTTGCGTATCTGCTGGAACAATTGGAGGAAAAGGGAATTGCAGATCATACGGTCATTGCCCTTTCCGCAGATCATTATCCATACGGGTTGACGGTAGAAGAGATGTCTATTCTGGATGGGAACGATCTGTCCGTTGATTTTGAAATGTATAAAAATAGCTTTCTCCTGTATTGCGCAGGCATGGAAGAGACCATCGAGATCGATAAGCTGGGTTCCAGCTTAGACATCGCGCCTACGTTATGTAATCTGTTTAACCTGCCCTACGATTCTAGGCTTTATATGGGAAGGGATATTTTGTCGGATGCGGATCCGCTCATCATTATGAGTGACCATAGCTTCTTTAATGATAAGATGCTGTATAACGCGTCCACAGGAGAGATAAAGTTTTATGGCGAAGAGTATCCGCAAAGTTATGTAGACACATGGACCAATCAGGTGAATGATAAGTTTACCATGTCTACAGCGGTGCTTGATTACGATTATTATTCTTATTTGAAAGATTACTTGCCATGGTGGGATGGGGAATCTTACGGTCATTTGTATGATCCGGCAACAGAGGAGATTTCGGTTACGGAGGAATCTTCTGCCCTGAAAGAGGCCAGTGGGGAAGAGGAGAGTATGGATACAGCGATGGAAGGGGAATCATAACGATGCAGCTGGTTGGACGGATAAACAGCATGGAAGCCCAGGAGCGAATGCTTCGGGATCTGGATTTGCCGCGTCTTTTATGTCGAATGGATACAAGAATGGAGGAAGAAGAAGCCATCCATTTCTTGCAGAAATATTTATGTTCCGAGAAGGAAGAGATTCTGGAGCGTTCTTTACTTTTAGGAGAATTCTTTGAGAAAAGCTCGCAGGAGGAGTTGGATCAGCTGGCCGAAGACTTGGCGTCTTTAGAAGAGGAGCGACGTAAGTATAATCAGGCGGCGGATCGGATTCATTTGCTTCTGTATTCTGCCAGACGAACGGAGATCTATATAAGGTGCATAGAAACGATGCGCAGTTTTGGGGATAGAGGGTTTACTTCCTCTCGCATGAAAAGCTTAGTAGAAGAGATGCGACGGATTCAGGAAACAGAGGCTTATCGCAGATGTGCGGCAGCCCTGCAGGAACATCAAAAGATCATTACGTTTCCGCGACGAATGGGCGTAGCGATCAATACCCGGGAAGACGCCAGACCGGCGGAGATGGGGGTGTTGTGGGAATCCGGGGAGGAAGCGAACTGGAATCCTTTAATTGGTGCGGATGATACATCCAGACAACCGAATACTCTGTTTCCAGCGATGTCGTATCAGCGCGAGCAGTATGGCACGCATTTTGAAGAGTATTTAAGCCGGAACTTGGAAAAACAATGGAAGGGCAGGATTGGAAAAGCACTGGATCTCTGGAAAAAGGCAGAATTACCCAATGAACGGGAAGTGGGAGCATTGGCAGAGGAATTTGCTTTCTATGCGGTAGGGATTCGTGTGATGCAGGCTTTTTCTCAGAGAGGATACGCGCTGTGCCGTCCGCAGATCGTTCCAGAGCCATTGATGCAGACGGAAAGGATGGTATATCCGGAATTGGCGCTTTCCTCAGAGAAAGTACAGGGGAATGGTGTGCGCCTGGAAAACGGAGGAGCCGTGATTGTTACAGGAGCGAACCATTCGGGAAAGACGTCGTATCTGAAAACGGTAGGGCAGATATTGTTGCTGGCACAGCTGGGATTCTACGTCCCGGCCACGGATCTGGCGTTTCGCCCGGTACATAAAATCCATACGTTGTTTTCAGCCGGAGAGGATTCGGATATGACAGCGTCGCGTATGGGAATTGAAGTAAGGATTCTGGCGGAGATTTTGGATCAGGCGAAAGCAGAGGATCTGGTTTTGATTAACGAACCGTTGACGAGCACAAATCCAGTGGAAGCAATTTCCATTTGTGCGGATCTGATTCAAAAACTGCTGCGGAATCGTGTATCCTGTCTAGTTGTGACGCACCTGTATGATGTATACTTCCTGCTGCGTAGTACAATGCCGAAGGAATTTCAGAGTCATCTGAAAAGTCTCGTGACACTGGCTCGTTATGAAGAGCATCAGGGGATGATTTATAGTTATCAACTCATAGAAAGTGAACCACAAGGTACCAGCTATGCGATGCAGACGGCAGAATCCTTTGGAATTACGCTGAAGGACTTGATTCATAATGCGGCGGATATAACAAGGGCCCAGGAGTTCTGTGAAGAAGAAAGTACTCGCCCGATGTATACAGGAGAGGAGGGATAGGCAATGGGTTTTTTAACAGAGACGGGGAAAGTACGTGAGCCGATGCTGATTTCCTCACAAGCATTGGAGGATTTACTGCTGGTAGATTTTATGAAAGATCTGTTTGCGGGACATACGGGAGGACTGGCTTTTTCTTGGGAAAGATATTTGACTAGACGAGGGGAAGATATCGTATATAGGCGGGATGTGCTGAAAGAATTGGCAGCTTGTCCTTCTCTGGTGGAAAAAATGGCGGCGCTGTGTGGCTGTATTCGCATGATCAGTCGGCTGAAGGATATTCATATGGCAGGGGAATATGGCCCGGAGGCGTTTCGTGAATTTGGTACGATGCAAGAGGCCTATGAACAGATGAAGGCGATGCATCAGGAACTGGAAGAGCAGATGAAAGCAGAGCAGATTCATTCGCAGGGACTTTTGCGTTTACATGATGTTCTGACTGAAAAATTGAAGAAGAATTTCTGCGATGAATTTGAGAAAAACTGGGCCAG
Organism: uncultured Clostridia bacterium; assembly: GCA_937892735.1. Taxonomy (GTDB): domain Bacteria; phylum Bacillota; class Clostridia; order Lachnospirales; family Bianqueaceae; genus Faecimorpha. The sequence continues at coordinate 4,442 of CALBGL010000063.1, forward strand.
TCGAACGAGCGGCATGGAACGGATTGCAAGCGTATCGTTGGAATTTTCTCTGGATGAGGAAATGCATATTCAAGGAGCAGCGATCACAGGTTTATATAAAGAAAAATATGGAAAGAACGGCTTCTTGCAGAGAAAAAAGGAAAATATGCATGAGGAGAAACCTTGGGATCTATCTTCACTGAAAGACATGATTACACCGGCGGAAGAATTGCTGGAAGCAGAGCTTCGATTCAACCAAAAGGAGTTTTATCAGCTGTTATATCGGATGACGCTGGATATGGATGACCTGTATCAGGATCTTACGTTTTACCTGGGAGCATTAGAATACTGCCGTCGGATGGGGGCAGCCCATATCTCGCTGTGCCTTCCACGGATCTTAGAGAAAGACCATAAGGGATATAGAGCCAAAGGATTAGTCAATCCAGTGCTTGTTGTCTTGAATCCGTCGAAGAAACCGGTAGCCAATGACGTGGATTTTAGGGAGGGCGGCGAGATTTTTCTGCTGACGGGAATTAACCAGGGTGGGAAAACAACCTATTTAAGAGCAGTGGGAACGGCGCAGCTTCTATTTCAGTTAGGGTGGCCTGTTCCGGCAGAAGAGGCGGCTATGAGTCTTGTGGATCGGATTGTGACAGTGTTTTCGCATGAAGAGAATACGGCGCTCCAGCATGGAAAGCTGGGGCAGGAGCTAAAAACAATGCGTCAGGGAATGGAAGAAGCAACACCATATAGCTTATTGCTTTGCAATGAACCCATCACAGGAACGTCTCCCATGGAAAACCTGTATCTGAGTCGAGAAGTGCTTTGTGCCTGCAAGATCAATGGATTCAAGGGAATTTGGGTCACGCATTTATATGATCTGGCGAGCCGCGCCGATACGATGAATGAGGCGCTGCCGGGCAGCCCTCTGTCCAGCTTGACCGCGGAAGCGATTGTGCATAATGGACAAGTGGATGCAAGCTATCGAATTTCCAGGGGAGCCCCCGCATTTACCAGCTATGCCAGAGAAGTGATGGGAAAGGAGACGTCAATATGATCATAAAAGACATTGCGCAGGAAGTGTTTCATGCAGAAGTATATCCGGGAGATCCGACTCCGGGTTTTGAAAAGATAAAGAGCATGGAAAAGGGAGATGTGTGCAACCTGACACGGTTCTGGATGTGTGCGCATAATGGTACACACGTGGATGCACCGGCTCATTTCGTGAGAGACGGACGAACGGTAGATGAGATGAATCTGGAGGATTGCATCGGTACCGTCTGTGTCATGGACGGAGGGGCAGGATGGGAACAGAAAATACCGGAAGGCTATCAGAGAATCCTTGTGCGGGGCTTTGAGGATGTGACATTAGAACAGGCACAGGTACTGATTGAAAAGGGAATACGCCTGATCGGCACGGAGACGCAGAAGATGGGAGATCAGGACGTGCATCGTTTGCTGCTGGGACATGGCGTGGTGCTCCTGGAAGGCGTTCGGCTGCAGAATGTGCCCAATGGAAAGGCGTTTTTATGCGCGCAGCCGATCAACCTGGGTGGAGCTGAGGGGGCGCCTTGCCGGCCTGTATTATTATACGAGGAAAATATGGACTAAATCTTAGAAAAAATGAATAAAAAGCGGCAGAAGTCGATTTTATCGTAAAAAAGCGAAAAAAACTCCGGGCAAGTTGACGAAACAACTTGCTTTTTCTTTTGTTATATGGTAAAATGCATATTGCTGATAGAAATAACACGGCAAATTGAATAAATTTTCGTGGAGAAAATTGGCAAAAAAGACAAGAAGGAGAGAAGAAAAATGAAACGTTTTGTTGCGATTCTGATGGCAGTTTTGATGATTGCCGTCGCGGGATGCAGCGGAGATGGCAACAGTTCCTCTGCGGACAACTCTGCTGCCGGCAACAGCACGGCGTCGGACAACTCTACCGCATCTGGCGATAGCGCGGCGTCGGAAGATGACAGCTTGTTTAATGCACCTGGCGAGCTGCCAATTGTGAAGGAAGGTACAATGACACTGAGTGTCTTTGCTCCCGGTAATGGTGAGTATAGCTGGGAGGATAACGATCAGACCGCGGTTGTGGAAGAGAAGACAGGCGTTCATATCGACTGGCAGATCGCGGCTTCATCTGACAACGTGCGGGATAAGATCAGCACCATGTTTGCCGGCGGTACCATGACGGATATCATCCTGACAGGCGTAGGCACAGCGAATCGTTATGACAAGGCGTCCGAAGCGATGTTTGGGGCTCAGGGACTTGTTATTCCTCTGGAGAACTATATTGATACAATCTCTGTTGGATACAAGGCGGCGCTGGATGAGATGGATGGCATGCGGGATTATATCACTACGCCGGATGGACATATCTACTCCCTGCCGAACGTGGATGGGTCTCTGCATGTACAGTACAACATGAAGCTTTGGATCAACACAGAGTGGCTGAATAACCTGGGATTAGAGATGCCGACAACGACAGATGAGTTTTACGCGGTCATGAAGGCATTCAAGGAACAGGACGCGAATGGAAACGGCGATCCTAACGATGAGATTCCGCTGTCTACTGTGTCTTCGGGCGCTGGCACACAGATCGACGGTTTCCTGATGGCTCCGTTCCAGCTGACGCCGGAGACAAATAAGCTGTATGTGGACAACGGCGTGGTGACTTATGCTCCGGTACAGGACGGTTATCGCGAGGGCCTGACATGGTTGGCGCAGATGTACAGCGAGGGCCTGATCAATCCGGAGTCCTTCACTTGGGATAAGGATTCTCAGGTCAATCTGAATGAAGCTGGAGATGTGGCTGTTATCGGTGCATTCTTGGCGCAGCGTCCTGGATATGCCTGCGATCTGAGCACAGAGCCCTTCTCTGAGAAGTGGGAGCAGTATCAGTCTCTGGCGCCTCTGACCGGACCGGATGGACAGTGTATCGCAGCATGGAATCCCTATGTACAGTATCAGACCGGTATGACCTTTATTTCTTCGAATTGTGAGAACCCGGAACTGGCCTTCCGTTTCATTGACTGGCTGGCCACCGAGGAAGGTTCCATGCTTTCCGCCATTGGCGTAGAGGGTGAGGACTGGAGAGCCGCTGAAGAGGGCGAACTGGATATGGACGGTAAGCAGGCCGTGTATACCACGTTAACCAACCCGAACGCAGGCGATAATCACACATGGGGACAGCTGATGGGTCTGGTGCGTACGCCGGAGTTTGTTACTTCCGTCACGACGAATCAGGATCCCTACGCGGATGATGTTGTGCCTCTGACGGGACGTCAGATCGTGATGTATCGTGCTTCTAAGGTACATGAGGAAGTACGTCAGGATCTGAGCACGGTGCTGCCGGATCTGTATATGTCGGAAGAGAACGCCGCGCAGATGTCTCTGGTGAAGTCCACGCTGCAGCCTTCTCAGAATGAGTGGCTGGCCCAGTTCGTTACTGGCGCGAAGAGTGTTGAGACAGATTGGGAAGAGTATCTGGCAGCTATGGAGAATCAGGGACTGAGCGAATACCTGCAGCTTCTGCAGGATGCTTACGACGCGTCTCCGTTTAAGGCTGAATAAGAGGAACATAGTGAGGGGGGCTTCCCACGGGGAGCCCCTTTGCTTAGGCCTAGATGTTATCATAAGGAAGGATAAATTGTATGGGTAAGAAAGAAAAGACGGTGAGCGTGGGAGCAAACCACAAGAGTAAGTGGGATATCAAGCGCAAGAACATCATTCAGCACTGGCAGCTGTATGCGATTATCGCGCTGCCATTGATCTATCTTATAATCTTCAAGTATGTGCCGCTGGTAGGATCTCAGATTGCGTTTCGTGATTATTCGTTTACGGGTGGAATCTGGGGAAGTCCGTGGGTGGGTCTGAAACATTTTCAGCGGTTCTTCCAATCCCCGGATTTCGGAAAGCTGATGTGGAATACGATCAGCCTGTCCTTATATAATATCGTTGTAACGGCGATTCCGCCGATCATTCTGGCGGTCGCGCTGAGTTATGCGAAGTGGAAATGGTTTGGGAAGACGGTACAGATGGTGACATATATGCCATACTTCATTTCCACGGTACTTGTTGTGGGAATTCTGCAGCAGATGCTCTCTCTGACGGGACCGATCAATAACATGATCGCGTCAGTAGGAGGGACCAAGATTCATTTCATGGGAGAGCCGGCGCTGTTCCAGACATTATATGTATTTTCAGGCGTATGGCAGTCCACAGGATATAGCGCGGTCATCTATCTGGCAGCTATCGCGGCGGTAGATCCGGAACTGCATGAGGCGGCCATTGTGGATGGCGCGTCTATCTGGAAGCGGATCCTGCATATTGATCTGCCCAGTATTCTTCCTACGGCGATCATACTTCTGATCATGGCTTGCGGCAAGGTACTTACGGTAGGATATGAAAAGGTTCTGTTGCTGCAGAATGATATGAACCTGTCTACGTCGGATATTATTTCCACCTATGTGTATCGTGTGGGTCTGAATGGCATGCAGTATAGCTATTCGACGGCAATCGGTCTGTTCCAGTCTGTCGTGTCGCTTCTTATGCTGCTGTTGGTCAACTGGATCGCTCGTCGCGTCGGTGAGACGAGTCTGTTCTAAGGGAGGTGGAAGAATGGCAGTTTCATATAAACATATCAAAGAAAGCCGAAGTGATGTGATCTTTCACGTATGTAATACGATCCTATTGCTGTTGTGCTTTATTATCGTGGCTGTACCGTTACTGAATGTACTGGCATCTTCGTTGTCCACTCCAAACGCAGTGGTAACTGGTAAAGTGGGAATCTGGCCGGTCGGCTGGAACATTGACGCGTATGTGCAGATTTTCCAGTCTAGAATGCTGCTTACGGGATACGCAAATTCGATTCTGTATACGGTGGTGGGAACGGTCATCAACATTGTCATGACAGTGATGGCGGCCTATCCGCTGGCGATTAAGAAGTTTGTGGGCCGTGGTATTTTCACAGGATTATTCGTGTTTACGATGATCTTTTCTGCGCCGCTGATTCCTACCTACTTAAATATTCGAGATCTGGGATTATTGGATACGATGTGGGCGCTTGTGCTTCCCGGCGCGATCTCTGTATATAACATGATCATCGCCAGAACCTATTTCCAGAACAGCATCCCGGAGGAGATGCTGGAAGCGGCTGGCTTGGATGGAGCGAATGATACGCAGATTCTTCTGAAGCTGGTGCTTCCTCTGTCTAAGTCCATCATTGCGGTGCTGACGTTGTACTACGCGGTGGCGCATTGGAACGCGTACTTCGATCCCTATATCTATTTGAATTCGGAAGAGAAATTCACACTGCAGGTTGTACTTCGTAACATCATGAGCACGGCGGCGGCGCTACAGGAGATGACCGATACAATTTCCGCAGATCAGAGCCAGAGAGCAGCTTTGATCGAGGTGTTGAAATATGCGATCATAGTATTCGGAAGTTTGCCGGTTATTCTGTTGTATCCTTTTGTACAAAAGCATTTTGTTAAGGGTGTTATGATTGGCTCTTTGAAGGGCTGATACAAATGCTGTCCATAGATGGAGAGATTCATCGGCATGGGCAGCATTTGTATATAAATTTTACTAATTTTTGCTTCAAATCTAGGAAGGAATATGATATAATAAATATGGTGTGACATTTTTCTTTACCGCAGAGAGGGAGCACGCCACGGGGGTACCGCCAGGGAATGTTAAACTCTGACGGTAATCTCATTGTGATATAATGAAGATGGCATGGAAATGCAGTAAAATTCAAAGGGGGTAATGAAATGCGCTTTTTTATTGATACAGCGAATGTGGATGAGATTCGGAAGGCAGCTAAAATGGGATTCATTTGTGGAGTCACCACGAATCCTTCTCTGATTGCGAAGGAAGGCAGAGACTTCAATGAGGTGATTCAGGAAATCACGCAGATTGTGGATGGTCCCATCAGCGGAGAAGTTATCTCTTTGGAAGCGGAGAAGATGATTGAGGAAGCGAGAGAGATTGCTAAAATTCATCCGAATATGGTCGTCAAGATTCCGATGACGGCGGCTGGTCTGGAGGCGGTGAGTGTGGTCTCAAAGGAAGGAATCAAGACGAATGTGACTCTGATCTTTTCTGCGACGCAGGCATTGCTCGCGGCGCGGTCTGGAGCAACGTACGTATCTCCGTTCCTGGGACGTCTGGACGATATCAGTACGGATGGTCTTACTCTGATCGAAGATATCGCGGAGATCTTTAGTATTCATGATATTGATACGCAGATTATCGCGGCCAGTATTCGGCATCCGATGCACGTTCTGGAATGCGCGAAAGCAGGAGCGGACATTGCGACGGTACCGTATAAGGTGCTCGTGCAGATGATTGAACATCCACTGACGAAGTCCGGTATCGAAAGATTTATGAAGGATTGGGAAAGTGCGTTTCATCAGGGGTAAATACAAAAAGAGAACCGGTGTGCCATGGTACGCCGGTTCTCTTTTTCGCAGAAATGAAATTTAGGCTTGACAAAAATGAAAAGATGGACTATAATAAAATATGTGCTTGGGGATGTAGCTCAGTTGGTTAGAGCGCTGCGTTCACATCGCAGAGGTCGTTGGTTCGAGCCCAATCATCCCTATTTCTTCATACACAGACGTTTTTTTGTCTGTGTTTTTAATTTCTGTTTTTTGCAGATGGCTTCGGATGAGCCCTTCTACTTGCGAACGTGAAATATGCAGTACATAAGCAAATTCATCAGATATCAGCCTTTCAGCCTCTCGAAGGATAGCCTCATCCGAGGCATAAAGCTTACGTCCGCGAGAGATCTGTTTCCGTTGCTGATGATGCAAATCACGAATGATCTTGAGAAGTCCCAGACGATCACAATCGGTTAAAAAGTGTCGATACCGCTCTTTGCGGCGTTCAGAATTTTCCAGCCAACTGGAAGGTTCATCCGGTAAAATGTGCAACAGATGCTCCACTTCCTCGAGAGTCAGAATAGCATGCATTTTATCGGAAAGCATGGCGTTCGCTACGGGGACGAATATGGTAGACTCTTTACGATAAACAGGTTTTAAAATATAATAGGTGGCGGGATCTTTATTAAATCGCAGTTCGGAAATATCCTCAATGCGGCATACACTGTGTGTGCCATATAAAACAATATCATTTTTTTGGAACATGTAACGATCCTTTCCGCAGACTCAAAAGAGTAAAAACCTGTTTCCTTCCCGCATCGAAGGAAACAACCAATACAATTGTTTATATTATAGCATAAAAGTGAATGAAATGTAAATTGGGCATATTATACAAAATATTCTGGCATTTTTGCTCTTTATATTGATAGGTTTTGAAATCTGAATACCAAAAATAGCCCTTCGAGCAGAAGGGCTATTTTGATCCTGAAAAATTCTCTGGAGTTGTTTAGCACTGTGTGACAGCCGGACAGATCTGAGGCGCCAGGAGAGCACCATCAACAAAGTCTTGGCAAGCATCCGTCTGATCTTCTTCTACAGGAATCGCCTTAGGCGGAATCGAGATGCCCTGATGAGGGATTCTATATTCTGTGAAATAAATGGAGCGGATATACAATGTGAGTCCGAGCGCAATCTGGTTGGAAGCTGCGTCGAATCGAAGAACCTTAGCGGCTGCCTGAAGCGTCAGACCTTGTTCCAATTGATTATTTATGCCAGCCACAGGACCCAGGAAGGTCATAGTCGGCGTAAACGTACCGCTGCCAGAGGAAGCGTAAGTCAAACCATAGGGAACATAGATATCTAGTGTGACACTGGTTGGATTCGTATCCGGATCATTGGCGGCGCTGCTCTCATCCGGGTCTAAATACGTGGCAGTTTCAACGGACTGAGCAAGGATATTCCCGCAGCAATCTAACGCGGTCAGACGGAAGGTTACATCCAGGTTAGACAGTGTCAGACGTACGCAGTTCGGCCGATTGGACAACGTCGCGAAGGAAGTGCCATTGGAAGCAGAAAGATTCAGATTGATATCGAGTACCTGAACTTCCAGGCAGGCCGTTGCAGCGGGCAACGCTGTCGTAGGAGAAAAGACTCGGCACAGATTGATACCGCATTCATCGTAAATCACCGGCATCATGGCCAGTAAAGGGGAAGCACAGTCTGGCACGCCACAGGAAGAGGCTGTTTCTCCGCAACTTGTGTTACCGGAAGAAGCTGGTGTTAATACACCGGACAGAATATCCTGGGATGCACAGCAAGGATTACAGGACGTGTCTTCTTGGGGATCACAGGGAGAGATTCGGCGCGTTTCTCTCGGCAGAGTGTGCTGTAGCGTTTGTCCTCGTTTTGGAGCATTGAAAAAAGAACAGCATTTCGACATGATCGAAACCTCCATTGAAGAATTTGTACTATATCATATGATGCTCTTCATGGACGGGTTCCTGATTTCACAGAAAACGAAGCAGTTAAGACAGGATTTCTTCCGCTATGGGAGAGAAACGTTTTTGGTTCAACTTAGGCGTCAAACGATGCAGAATCAGATAGGTGACTGCTACTCCAATGACAGCACAGCCTAATACAGCCCATTCGTTCCAGCCGAGTAGACTTAAAAGGACAATGAGCAGGATAAATACAATGGCAGGAATGACATATAAGAGACATACCGCGGTTAGAAAACCATTCTGCTGCACACGGATACGCACACGATTCCCCACTTTCGCCTGACAGGCGTTTTCAGCCCGCAGGATCATGGTTTTATCCGTCAGCGAAGGAAGACAGGCATTGCAATGTTTACAGGCTTCGCTTCGAATGAGTTCGATCTCTACATATTTTCCATCGATTCGTGTTACAATTCCAGATTCAGACATGAGAATCCTCCTTTTCCATGATTTGACGTATGATATATCCTGCCAGCATGTAACCGGCTACTGGCGGCACATAAGACAGACTGCCCGGTGGAGCTATGTTCGTAAGAGGCGGTTCATCGGAAAAAAGAACTGGCATAGCAGTGAATTCACGACGTTTCAGCTCATGACGCAACACTTTCGCTAAAGGACAAACGGAAGTACGATAGATGTCACAGATTCGAAATCGGGAAGGATCCAATTTGTTGCCGGTTCCGAGACACATGATCATGGGGATATTGTGTGCTCTGGCATATTCTGCCAAGGCAAGTTTGCCGGTGACATTGTCAATCGCATCTATGATATATTCCGGCGAAGGCGAAAATTGCGCGCCATCGGAAGGGGCTAGAAAGAACATGGGATAGGTATGGATCCGTACATGAGGATTGATATCCTGGATACGACGAGCCATCACATCGGTCTTAGCTTGACCGACAGTCGAACAGAGGGCCACGAGCTGACGATTGATATTGGATACATCCACAATATCCTTATCTACTAATGTCAGTTCACCTATGCCGGCGCGAGCCAAGGCTTCTGCGGCGTGACTACCTACACCGCCCAGACCGAGCACGGCAACATGAGAGTTTTGCAGACGGTCCTGTGCGGCCTGTCCAATCATCCGTACAGAACGTTGAAAGAGATCCTGATATGCATACATCTAACATGCCCCATTTCTACAAGATGCGATGAAAATGAATCATATTTATTTTACATGATTTTGCGAGGGATTGCAAGGAGAAAGAACGGTATTTTGTGGAAGAAGGAATTGCATTTTGTAGGGAAGGTATGCTATAATGAGACATAGTGAATTTTTTCACACGAATTCTAGGACAGGCAGGAGCAGGAGTGATAGCGATGAGCGTAAAAAGGATTCCACAGGTGGTAATCCAGAGACTTCCCAGATATTATCGATATCTAGGGGATTTATTATCAAGAGGGATTCACAGAATCTCTTCTGGTGAACTTAGTCAGCGTATGGGCGTCACCGCTTCACAGATTCGGCAGGACTTGAATCATTTTGGAGGTTTCGGACAGCAGGGATACGGATATAATGTGGAGACACTATATGTGGAGATTGGCCGAATCCTTGGACAGGATCAGGAGTATCGCGTCATCATCATTGGAGCCGGAAACCTGGGGCATGCGGTAGCCAATTATACGAATTATAAGAAACAGGGATACAGAGTGATGGCCTTGTTCGATTCGAATCCGGAGCTTGTAGGGAAGGTTGTGCAGGATAGTTTGGTTTATAGTATAGACGACCTTTCGAAGTACTTACAAGAACATCATACGGATATCGCGGTTCTGACCATTCCCAAGGATGGTGCCCTGAAAGTCGTAGAGACACTGGTAGAGGGAGGCATTCAAGCAATTTGGAACTTTGCCTCTGTGGATATACCGCTGCCAAATTCACAGGTTGTAGTAGAAAATGTGCATTTATCAGATGGTTTGCGGGTGTTGACCTATCGCCTGCGAGAGCTGCGGGAACAGCAGATGCATTCACAAGAAAGGGGATTATGATGGAAAATCTTGTTTACAAAAGTACCCGGGGACATGGTGATCCCGTTAGCGCGTCCTATGCGATTGTACATGGCATTGCAGAAGATGGCGGGTTGTTTGTGCCGGATCATTTGCCGAAGATGGACAAAACGCTGGAGGAACTCTTGACGATGGATTATCGGGCCTTGGCTTACGAGGTCATGAAGCTGTATCTTTCAGATTTTTCCGAAGATGAGCTGCGTTATTGTATTGACAGAGCCTATGACGATAAGTTTGATACAACGAAGATCGTACCGCTGTCGCACTGGGGAGAAGCGCATGTTCTTGAACTCTTTCATGGAGCGACGTTGGCGTTTAAGGATATGGCGCTGTCCATATTGCCGTATCTGATGACGACAGCGGCGCATAAGCAGAATCTGGAGGAAGAGATTGTCATTCTGACAGCAACATCCGGAGATACGGGAAAAGCAGCGTTAGAGGGATTTGCAAATGTAAGCGGAGTGCGGATCATCGTCTTTTATCCAAAGGAGGGTGTGAGTCCGATTCAGAAACTGCAGATGGTAACGCAGCAGGGCGATAATACACATGTTGTGGCCATCAAAGGAAATTTTGATGATGCACAGCGAAGTGTGAAAGAAATCTTTACGAATCCGGAAGAGGCCGTGAAGATGAAAAACGCGGGGTACATGTTTTCTTCCGCGAATTCGATCAACATTGGACGTCTGGTGCCTCAGATCGTGTATTATTACTGGGGATATCTGCAGATGGTACGCGATCAGAAGGTAGAATTGGGAAATGAAGTCAATTTTTGCGTGCCTACCGGAAATTTTGGTAATATTCTGGCAGCGCATTATGCGAAGTCTATGGGATTGCCGATCGGGAAGTTGGTCTGTGCGTCGAACAGCAACAATGTTTTGACCGACTTCTTCCATACGGCTCGATATAACTCGAATCGTCCATTTCATATTACTTCTTCTCCTTCGATGGACATTCTGGTTTCCAGTAATCTGGAACGATTGGTATATGAATTGTGTCAGGAGAATGGGACTAAGGTACAGGAGCTGATGGATTCTCTCCGGCAGAGAGGCAGTTATATTCTAGATATGGATCCAGTTCTGCTGCAGAAAGAATTCTGGGCGGGTTTTGCGGATGAAGAAGAGACGGCAGAGGCCATTCGCCGAATGTATAGAGCGCATCATTATGTCATGGATCCGCATACAGCCGTGGCTTATAGCGTGGCAGACCGGTATGAGAAGGAGTCGGGCGATACGCGTCTCATGGTGATTGTGTCTACGGCCAGCCCGTATAAGTTCCCGTCCAGCATTCTTGCGGCAATCGGTATAGAAGCGCCTCAAGAAGAGGAAGAGTTGATGGAGAAGCTGAGCGAGATCAGTGATACGCCTGTGCCGCAGCGGGTACGCCAAGTATTGGGAGCGCAGATTCGGCATCACAGAGTTTGTGAGAAGGATCGTGTACTGGCAGAAGTACACGATATCTTGGGACTATAAATATGAGACGGCAAGACTTTTATTATGACCTGCCGGAAGAACTCATCGCGCAGGTCCCATTAGCAGATCGTTCGGCTTCGCGGCTTCTTGTACTGGATAAGAAGACAGGGGCCATAGAACATAAGCATTTTCGGGATCTGCTCCAATATCTCAGGCCGCATGATTGCCTGATTTTGAATGATACGCGTGTCATGCCGGCCCGACTTCTGGGAGAGCGAGAAGATACCGGAACGCATGTAGAACTTCTGCTGCTGCGCCGATGCCAGGAAGGGCAATATGGCGAGGGCATGTGCTGGGAAGTACTGGTTCATCCGGGAAGACGTGTACGACCGGGGCATAGGTTGACATTCGGAGACGGACGTCTTCGAGCGGAGGTGCTCAGTATCGTAGATGGTGGAAATCGCGTCGTACATTTCGAGTTTGAAGGCGTATTCGAAGAGGTGCTGGATCAACTGGGAGAAATGCCGTTGCCTCCTTATATTCATGAAAAACTGCAGGATAGGGAGAGATATCAGACGGTATATGCTAAAGAAGAAGGATCCGCGGCGGCTCCTACGGCCGGGTTGCATTTTACCCAGGAATTATTAGGTGAAATTCGAGCTGCAGGAGTAGAAATTGGTTTTCTGACGCTACATGTCGGTTTGGGAACCTTCCGTCCGGTAAAGGAAGAGGAAATTGAAGATCATGAGATGCATTCGGAATTCTGTATACTCAGTGAGGAAACGGCAGAGCTGATTCAACGTTGTAAGGCGCAGGGTGGTCGTGTGATTGCGGTGGGTACCACATCTTGTAGGACGTTGGAGAGTATGGCGGACGAGAATGGAATCTTGCACGCGGGAAGTAAGTGGACCGATATTTTTATTTATCCTGGATATACATTTCGCGTGATGGATGGACTCATTACTAATTTTCATTTGCCGGAATCCACGTTGATCATGTTGGTCAGCGCATTAGCGGGCAGAGAACATGTCTTGGAGGCCTATCGCCAGGCAGTGGAACTTCGGTATCGCTTCTTTAGTTTTGGAGACGCCATGCTCATCGTGTGATGAAAAGAGAACCCGCAAAAGTGCAAGGCAGCGCTTTTGCGGGTTTTATTCTGATCTTTTTGGAAAACACAGCGTAATCACAAGACAGCCCTGTTGATATTGAGCGCCTATGGAGCCATATAAACGTTTCGTCAGTGTTTTGGCAATGGAGAGTCCCAAACCTGTCGCGTAGTCCGCATTTTCTACGGTATAAAATCGGTCGAACAGTTTGCCAACCTGTACAGCGTCCAGCGCGGCCGCATGATTGCGGAAAGTCATGTTTCCATCGGCGTCCAGTGTCACGATGATATCTCCATCGCTGTATTTTAGAACATTGCTTACGATGTTTCCTAAAATACGGCTCAAGCAGGAAGAATCCAGTGAACGTATGACACGAGAGTCCGGCAGGTGGATCTCCGGTTGAATGTTCTTTTGATGGAAGGCACCATAAAAGGACAAGAGCGAGTCTTCCAAAACCCGTCCAAGATCCGTGTCTCGAAAGATCAAGTCGTGATCAGAGGGCAGAATGAGATAGCGAAAGAGTTCTTCGGTAAGATCTGTCATGGCTTCCGCCCTTCCACGAATTTGCTGGAGATATCGCCGGATTTCCGAAAGATCGTCGGTGGTTTCCAAGAGATCCAGATATCCGTAAATCGCTGTCAGAGGAGTACGCAGGTCATGAGAGATATGGGTCACGGCTTCGCGTAAAGACTGATCTCCCTGCTGAAAACGCCAACGCTCTTCTCGAAGAAGGGCGAGCTGAGAGTTCAGACAGGAAGCCAGATCCCGCATTGCACCATCTCTGCTGGGGATATCCAGCAGCGTATTGGTCTCGTGTTCCAGACGATACGTCAGACCCTCTTTCAATCGGAAGGCAGACCGGCGCAGCAGAAAAATCTTGATCACGGAAAACACCAGAACGAAAGAGAGGATGGCCGCGATGACCCATAACCAAAACATCATGATATTATCGAATGTCCTTTCTATAGAATATCCAGATGCCGAGTCCGGTACAGATTCCGCCAATGAAGAGAGAGTAGAGCGGAAGGGGCCAAAAAGGACTGGGCAATTGTGAAGAACTGGTCAGTTGCAGTGTCTGTCCGCCAGGAATACTGTCATAGAGGAATTCATAAATTTCTCGCGTTGTACCTTCCAGATAATTGGGATTGGGGACCTCTTCTTCTGTCATTCCCGTTTCTGTCATATACACATTAGAATAGACCGGCGGTTCGGAGAGCCTGGCGCTGATATAGACACCAGCAAAAAGCAGGAGGAAGGCGAAGAGCAAACTGATGACAGCATTCACGGCCTTGTTTTGACAAAGAAGGGCAATCAGCGTAAAAATACTGGAATACGCAATGATCAGTCCCAGATGTCCTAGAAGAAGGAACAGAATATCCTGGACAGAACTCTGAAAACCATTCAGCAGAGGGAGTCCGATTAGGATGCCGAAAAAGAGAGAAAGCAGGCATAGGATCAAACCGGCTGAGACAGAGAGAATCCAGAGGGATACATAAACAGCCAGGCGGCTGTGCCCTACCACGAGTTTGTTGCGAAGAGTACCATCACTGTATTCGGTACCAATGAATAGACTGGTAAAGATAGAGTGAAGGATACCATAAAAGACAATATATCCATAGAGTGCATCTTCTAAGGAAGCAGCAATGCCATAGACGGCCAAGTTATAATAGTTCTGCAGTTGACACAGCACAGCATATCCTACCATGAAAGCGGCACATAGCCAGAACGTTTTGCTTCTCCAGAGCCTGGCAAAATGAGCAGATAGCAGGTTATTCATGGATGTCACCTCCGATCAGACGGATATAATAGCTTTCCAGGCTTTCATCCTGTTCCTGCAGAGAGATCACTTGACAATCTTGAGAAGATAGGGCTTCTACCAATTGAGAAACACTGATCGTATGATAGATTCTGGCGGAATGAAGAGATAGAATTTCATATTCGATTTTCATGGCATCCAAAACACGTGCCAGCACGGTGGTATCAGAGACTTCGACCTGGATATATTTTCGGCATATGTTTTCCAAATCCTGCGCACTGATTTCCTGAATGATATGCCCCTTGTCGATAAAACCGTAATGAGTAGCGAGTCTGGATAATTCATCCAGAATATGACTGGAAATCAGAAATGTGATCTGCTGTTCTCGATTTAGACGAAGGATCAGTTCTCGCATTTCGATAATGCCCTGAGGATCCAGACCATTGATGGGCTCGTCAAGAACCAGAAAGTCTGGATCACCAGCTAAGGCCAGGGCAATACCTAAGCGCTGGCGCATGCCTAAAGAAAAGTTTTTTGCTTTCTTCTTACCGGTCTGCGAGAGGCCGACGGTTTCGAGAAGCGCGGGAATTCCTTCAAAAGAGGGAAGCCCCAGGATACGGTATTGTTCTCGGATGTTTTGTTCCGCAGTCATCTCTCCATAAATAGACGGTGTTTCGACAACCGCGCCCATGCGTCTGCGCGAACGGATGATACCCCGGTCGGTATAGGATATTCCGTATAGATGGTAAGTACCGGCGCTGGGACGCTGCAGACCGCAGATCAGCCGGATCAGAGTGGTTTTGCCAGCGCCGTTCTTACCGACGAAACCATAGATCGCCCCTTTGGGTACATGCATGACGCAATCCTGGAGAGCTTTGAAGTGCTTGTATTGCTTGCTGAGCCCTGACGTTTCTAAAACATATTCCATATATATTGCCTCCCTTTCTCAAAATGGAATATAACGTGGATGCACGGAAAATACAATCCCATTTTGTGCATCGACGCCAGTATATCGAAAAAGAGTCAAGAAACCAGTCAAGAAAATCGTCAAGATTTCGTCAAGATGCATCGAGCCGAAAACCGATGCCCCAGACTGCTTCGATATAATCCTTGCCGCCGGCATCCCGCAACTTTTTGCGCAGATTACTTACATGTTGCTTTAGAGAATGATCGGTGCAATCCGGCGTATCCAGGCTGATGCGCTCCAGTAAGACGCTCTTGGATATGGCTTGTCCCGCGTTTTGCAGAAGGACCTTTAGGATGGCGTATTCTGTAGGAGTCAAGTGAACAGGATGGTCGGCTACGATTACCTCTCGGGAGAGGAGGTCGAGGCTCAGATTTCCTTGTCGAAGCTGGTCTACGGCCGCGGCAGGGGGTCTAAGTTGTACCGTGATCCGGGCCAGTAATTCCTGAATATGAAAGGGCTTTGTAATATAGTCTGCAGCACCAGCCAGAAGAACTTGTACTTTATCGTCAATATCTGCCTTGGCGCTGAGGACGATCACAGGAATTCTCTTTATATGGGGCAGAACCTCTTCACCGCGAAGTCCTGGCAGCATGAGATCCAGAAGAACGAGATCTGGATGATGGTGATCCAGCAGATAGAGAGCTTCTGTGCCGGAATAGGCCCTCAGCACACCGTAGCCTGCCTTGCGCAGAGCTTCCTCCAGCATATTGCCGATATGGATGTCATCATCAATGATTCCGATTGTTTTCATGGGCGTCTCCCGTGGTTTTCCCGAAATGGGATTTGGATGGAAGCTGGTGAAGCAGTTGGTAGGCATCCCGAAAATCAGAGGGAATTTCATCGGGAGATAGATGTTCCAAGACAGTCGTTGTGCCATCCTTCTGCGCTTTTTCATAGTACCAACATTTATAATCCAGAATCGATAAGGTCTGACATAAAGATTCGATTTGGGTACGGACTTCGGTCCGCCGCTGTTCAAACATTTGTTTGCGTTCAGCAATCGTACTGTCTCCCTGCTGGGTCAACTGCAGGTATACGCGGATATCCTTGAGCTGCATACCGGCCTTCTTGAGGCATTCAATGATTAAGAGCCATTCGTAATCCTGCTGTTCGAAGACGCGGTTTCCGCCCGGAGAACGTTTGATGGGGGGTAAAAGTCCCTCTTTATCATAATATCGCAGAGTGGAAGGAGCCACGCCAAGCATTTGCGCGATTTCGCTGATGGTATATGTCATATTTTCTTCGCCTCTTTTCTTTTGAAGTGAAATCCAACTTCTATATTATAACAAAATCCTGGTAGACTGTAAAGAGAAGAGCTGTATCCTCCTGTTAGTTCGATGGGATCGGACAAATGGAAGAAGTCCGTATACTTGTGCTTAAAATACAGAAACTGTATTCGAGAGACAGGTGGGAGGGAAAGGGATGGATAAAAAATATCTGGATATCAATGTTTACGAGGCGCTGCAGAAGCGATTTGATTTTATTTTTCAGGAATTCACCCATATTCTGGTTTCTTTTAGCGGAGGAAAGGACAGCGGTCTGCTGCTGGATCTTCTGATGGAATATCGAAGGACACATGGAATTTCCCAAAAGATCGGGGTTTTTCATCAGGATTTTGAGGCGCAGTATTCGTATACGACGCAATATGTAGAGGAAACTTTTGAACGATACCTGGATCAGATCGAACCCTATTGGGTGTGCTTGCCGATGGCCGTACGTACTGCGGTGAGCCAGTATGAGATGTTCTGGTATCCATGGGACGATCAGAAGGAGGAACTTTGGGTGCGTCCTATGCCGCAGAAACCCTATGTGATTCATCGGGGAAATAATCCATTTTGGTTATACCGTTATAAGATGCATCAGGAAGATCTGGCCAAGCAGTTTAATCGGTGGTATCATCTGAGTCATGGAGGCGGCAAGACGATCTGTCTGTTGGGAATCCGAGCGAGTGAATCTGCCAATCGATATCAGGGAATCTTGAAGAATCGGAAAGGATATCAGGGAACTTGTTGGATCACGAAAGAGTTTAAAGATGTATGGGTGGGTATGCCGATGTACGATTGGAATTTGAACGACGTATGGAAGGCAATTGCGCAGCATCACTTCTCGTATAATAAAATATACGATATGTATTATAAGGCTGGGATAAAACCTTATCAAATGCGGGTAGCCTCGCCCTTTAACGAGTATGCGGCAGAAAGTCTGAACCTGTATCGTGTGATAGAGCCGAAGACGTGGACGAAGTTGGTGGGACGAGTACAGGGCGCGAACTTCACGGCTCTTTATACGAAAAACAAAGTGGCAGGGTACCGGAAACTCCGGCTGCCGCCAGGGCATACCTGGCGTTCCTATACCTACTTTTTGCTGGAGACACTGCCGCCGAATCTACGCAAGCAGTATATGGAGAAGTTTAAGACTTCTATTCGATTCTGGCACACGGTAGGTGGAGGATTATCCGAAAAAACGATTCGGGAACTCGAAGAGAAAGGGTACCGCATCCGAAGGAATGGGATTTCGAATTACACGAAGTTCCCGAAATCCAGGATTATTTTTGAGGGAAAAATTCCGGATGATACGGATGATATTTCTTCGACGAAAGACATACCCAGTTGGAAGAGAATGTGCTATTGCATCTTGACGAACGATCACATGTGCCGTTCCATGGGATTTGGTCTGAGCAGACAGCAGCAGAGGCGCGTTGACAGCTTGCGGAAGAAATACCAGAATATAATTAAGAATTGCACATCCTCTGAAACGATTGACGAGGATATAAAGAGATGATATACTCATCTCGTTCTATAGAGGGTTGGGAAGGAGGATGAAGATGGGGCAGCAGACGATATTGCAATGTTTTGAATGGTATCTGCCTGCGAATCAGTGTTTATGGCGTAGGCTGTCTAAACAAGCGCCGATGCTCAGAAAACTGGGAATCACATCGGTCTGGCTTCCACCTGCTTATAAAGGGGCTGCCGGAAATCAGGATGTAGGGTATGGTGTATATGATACCTATGATCTGGGCGAATTTGATCAGAAGGGGTCTGTCGCGACCAAATATGGGACGCGTGATGAATATCTTCAGGCGGTGAAGGCGCTGCAGCAGGCCGGACTCTCGGTACTTGCAGATATCGTATTCAATCATAGAATGGGAGCAGATGAAACAGAGCTGGTAAGGGCAGTACAGGATGCGGGCAATGATCGGTACCAGACCATCGGCTCGGAGGAAACCATTTCGGCCTGGACGAAGTTCACATTTCCAGGTAGAAAGGGAAAGTATTCGGATTTTGTCTGGGACTGGACCTGTTTTGATGGAACAGATTGGGATCAGCGGAAGAAAAAGAATGCGATTTACCTTTTTGAGGGGAAGAACTGGGACAGTGGCGTGGATACGGAAAATGTGAATTACGATTATCTCATGGGGGCAGATTTGGATCTATCCAATCCGACGGTTGTAGAAGAATTGAAGAATTGGGGACGGTGGTATCTTCGTACCGTGGGAATGGATGGTTTTCGACTGGATGCAGTGAAGCATATCAACCGAGATTTCTATACCGATTGGTTGACTACGCTTCGCCGGGAGAGTGGTCAGGACCTTTTCGCGGTGGGAGAATACTGGAGTCAGGATGTGACAAAGCTGACAGACTATATTCGGGGAGGAGGCGGCTGTATGTCTCTTTTTGATGTCCCTTTGCATTTTCATCTGCATCAGGCTTCCAGAAGCGGTGGACAGTATCCCATGGATCAATTGTTGGTCGGTACGCTGGCAGAGCGTGATGATGAGCATGCCGTATTATTCGTAGACAATCACGATACGCAGCCGGGACAGGCGCTCTCCTCCTGGGTGGACGGCTGGTTTAAGTCGATTGCCTATGCCCTGATCTTATTGCGGGGTGTGGGAGTGCCCTGTGTTTTTTGGGGAGATCTATTTGGAATTCCGCATGACGGGATCGCACCCGTCCCGGAACTGTCTCTTTTCTTACATATAAAAGAGCATATAGCCTATGGGGAAAGGCATGATTACTTTGACGATGCCAATGTGGTCGGGTTTACTCGGGAGGGAGATCCGCAGCGGCCTGAGTCTGGTCTCGCGGTTATTTTTTCTGATGGAGCCGGAGGAAGTAAACGGATGTATGTAGGAAAAAGAATGAGCGGCCGATATTTTGTGGACAGCACCAGAAAAACACAGGGATGTGTGCGGATTGACGAGGAAGGGTACGGGCTTTTTCAGGTCAATGGCGGCGCGGTGGCCGTGTGGGTAACCCGTGAAGCCGCGAATCAATTGTTTATAGAAGGACTATAAAGGAGGGGATTCGATATGCGGTTTGTAATAGAACATTTATCTAAAAGCTTTGAGAAAAAGACGGTACTGAAGGATATTGACTTTACGTTTGAGAGCGGAAAGATCTATGGCCTTCTGGGACGCAATGGGGCGGGTAAGACCACCTTCTTCAATTGCATCAATCGAGATCTTAAGGCGGACAGCGGCCATTTTTATCTGGAGGAGGAGAATGTGCGTCGGGAAGTTAAGGCAGAGGACATCGGATATGTGCTGTCGACACCAACCGTGCCGGAATTTTTGACAGGTCGAGAATTTCTGAAGTTTTTTGTGGAGATCAATGAGAAGAGTATTCAGAATCCGAAGCCTTTAGATGAGTATTTTGATTTTATACGCATTGATCCAGAAGATCGGGATAAGTTGATGAAGGATTACTCTCATGGGATGAAGAACAAGATGCAGATGCTGATCAATATCATCGCAAAACCGCAGATTCTTCTTTTAGACGAACCATTGACATCACTGGATGTGGTAGTTTCCGAGGAAATGAAAGAACTTCTGCGCGGACTAAAGGAAGACAGAATCACGATCTTTTCTACTCATATTCTGGATCTGGCTCTGGATTTATGCGATGTGATTGTGCTGCTGAACCATGGGATCCTGGAAGTGGTAGATCCAGCGAATCTGGACAGTCAGGAGTTTAAGGAAAAGATCATCACGGCGCTGCGGGAGGAAGATCATGAATAAGACACTGCAGATCTCATTCTCACTAAAGAATACGTACCGGGTCAATAGTATTCTATATTCTTTGAAGCAGATTCCTCTGATCAAGAAGGTCTTGCCCAGCACTCTGTATTCGATATGGGGATTTAAGATATTTGCGAACATCATCGCAGGCATCTGGGAGATTCTTTCCATATTCTTGGGAAAGCTGGTTTATCTGGCTTTTATGATTGTTGGTGTCAGCGCGATGTATGAGGGAGTACCGCAGGATGCGCTGTTTCTGCATATTTTTCTGTTTCTGACGGTGATTGGCGCCTATATGAATACATACCTGTTCAATCCGACACAGGATAAATATTATAGTATCATTTTGCTGCGGATGAATGCCAGAGAATTATCCTTGCTGGATTATGGCTATCATATGATCAAGCTGCTGGTCGGCTTCCTGCCCTTCACGATCTATTTCGGACAGCAGTTTGGGGTACCGCTATGGCTCTCGATACTCATTCCCTTTTCGATTGCCTCCTTGAAAATGGTAATGGCGTATTTTACACTGCGGAGTTATGAAAAAACGGGAGAAGCGTCTGGCGAAAATCAATTGGGAAAGTCTGTCTGGCTCGTGACCGGACTCCTGTTGGCAGCCGCCTATCTGCCGCCGGCTTTTGGACTGGTGCTGCCGCTTCCGATGGTGGCTGCGCTGCTCGTCGGGATCCTTCCCTTTGGCCTCTGGAGTCTTCACAAGATCATTACGTTTGCCTATTATGAAGAGATGGATCGGCAGCTACTGAAGAATTGGAAAAATCCTATACAGGTGGGGGATATCCAGCGTCAGCAGAGCGAGAGACTGATCTCGACGGATGCGACGATCACCAGCCGGAAAAAGGGATTTGAGTATCTGAATGATCTCTTTATCAGACGGCATCAGAAGATTTTATGGAGGTCCTCAAAACGGCTTTCAGCGGTCTGTGCGGTTCTGATTCTGGCCTGTCTTCTGATGTTTTATCTATTGCCGCAGACGAAAAAAGAGGTAAATGAGTTGTTGCTCGTTTTTTTGCCGTATTTTGTCTTTATCATGTATGCGATTAACCGAGGAACAGGGTTCACACGTGCGCTTTTCATGAACTGTGATCATAGCTTGCTGACCTATTCCTTTTATAAGCGGCCAGCGATGATTCTCAAACTCTTTCGGATTCGATTGCGGGAGATCATCAAGATCAACTTGTTGCCGGGTATGATTCTGGGAGGAGGCTTGGCCTTGTTGCTATATGCTTCCGGCGGAACAGATGATCCGCTGAATTACTGGTTATTGCTGATATCGATTGTCTGCATGAGTATTTTCTTCTCCGTTCACTATCTGACAATTTATTATCTGTTGCAGCTATATAATGCGGGAACGGAAATCAAAAGCGGAACCTATCAGATTGTGATGTCAGCGACATATCTGATTTGTTTTGGTATGATGCAGGTGAGAATGCCGATTCAAACTTTCGGGATTTTATGTATTGTCTTTTGTCTTCTGTATTTCGCGGTGGCCTGTGTTTTGATTTATCGGTTTGCGCCAAAGACATTTCGGCTGAGGAATTAAAAGAAAATATGGTATGGAATATACGCCGCGGGAAGAGGAGTGAAAATATTTCTTACGGCGTATATTCATCAAAAGAAAAAGCTTGACAAAATCAAAATACGAGAATATAATAGAAGAAATTAGCTATAACTAACTTTTAGGGGGATTTGAATAGAAATTTCTGTAAAGTATATACTGTGAGAAAGGAGAAAATATTGATGCAACCAATCCTTTGGGCGGCAATTGGAACCGGTTTTACATTTTTGTTGACAAGTCTGGGTTCTGCTATGGTTTTCTTTTTTAGAAAAAAAGTCAATCCTTCGGCACAGCGGATTTTTCTGGGATTTGCCGCAGGGGTCATGGTGGCAGCTTCTGTCTGGAGTCTCCTGGTTCCGGCGATTGAGGAGGCGACGCAGAAGGGAGGAATCGGCTGGATTCCGGCGGCAGGCGCTTTGCGCTGGGGGTACTGTTTTTGATGGGGCTGGATGGTTTACTGCCGCATCTCCATATGGGAGCGAAACAGCCAGAGGGGCTGCACGCTTCCTGGAGAAGATCCACCCTCCTCGTTTTTGCAGTGACGCTGCATAATATTCCGGAAGGGATGGCGGTAGGACTCTCATTCGCGTTAGCGGCACAGCATAGCGGGGAACTGGCGACGCTCTCGGCGGCATTTGCTTTGGCGCTGGGAATCGGAATTCAGAATTTTCCAGAAGGGGCAGCCATCTCGTTACCGCTTTGGCAAGAGGGAGTTTCCCGAGGACGAGCTTTTTTATATGGCAGTCTGTCGGGGATTGTAGAACCCATTTTTGGAATTCTCGTTGTAATCATTGCGGGCGGAATTCAACCATTGATGCCTTGGTTGCTGTCTTTTGCCGCGGGAGCCATGATGTTTGTAGTTGTGGAAGAGCTGATACCGGAAGCGCATCTGGGAGAACATTCTCATACAGGGACATTGGGTGTGATGGCAGGCTTTATGGTGATGATGATACTGGATGTGGCGCTGGGGTGAAATGAATTCATCGGAATTATCATCCCATATTGGGAATCAACGGAGGCTTGATTGTACTGGGAGCTGCGGGTATCATACAACCCACCACATCGGCGTTTTTTCATAATCTAACCACGTTGATTTTAGGTCTTCGCAGTATGCGGCATATACTGTCAGAGGAATAGAGAATCGAGAAAAGCAGATCTTTCTTTTTTGAAAAGTGGTCCTGCTTTTTTTGAATTGCTCCTTGACATGAGAGGGGGATCTATGGTATAACATAATTGGTTAGTTATAACTAATCAAGAAGAAGGAAGGGATTTGAGAATGAGTGTCGTCATAGTAGGCGGAAATGAACGAATGGCATGTCAGTATGAGTCGATTTGTCGAAGCTATGGACATAGAGCGAAGGTGTTTACGAAAGAAAACGGAACTTTGAAACGGAAAATGGGATGTCCAGATTTGCTGATTTTATTTACCAATACGGTGTCCCATAAAATGGTGATTAGCGCCTCACAAGAAGCGAAACGCAATCGGATCCCGATTGCGCGTGTACATACCAGCAGTGCTTGCGCGCTGCATCAGTTGCTGGGACGAATTCAGGATGGAGGAGTGGATGGTGTTAGAGAAGTATCTTATTGAACATTGCGCTCCGACATTGGCCTCCCTCAAAACAGCGAGTCTGATAAATCTTCCCTGGGAAACAGAGCTGGAACGCCAGATTTTACGTTGTAATGGAGAGCTTTCCACAAAAGGAGTGGAACTTCTGGTTTTAAGAAAAAAAGGGAATCGCGCGTTAGTTTATGTATATCGAAAGAAGATGCTGGAACAAGATTTAAAACAGAGTAAGGCACGCCGAATACTACGCCGATATGGGTACAGGACGATTGGCGTTCAGGAAGCGTTGGAGAGGCTGGCGAATCGCTTATCCATCCAATCGGGCTTTCCGCATGAGATTGGCTTGTTCTTGGGATACCCTCCGGAAGATGTAGAAGGATTTATCCAAAATTGTGGAAGGAATTGTAAGTGTTCAGGCTGTTGGAAGGTCTATTGTAATGAATATGAAGCAAGAAAGACGTTTGAACAATATGCGAAATGCCGAAGGATATATGGTCAGTTATGGCGGGAAGGACGAAATATTCAGCAGCTGACGGTTACTCCGTAGAATTTGTAAAAAAATAAATTTGTGCTTGACAAATAGGTTAGCTAGTGCTAACATATAGAAGGTTAGAGAAACCTAACCCAGAATATGAGATTTCTCAATCTTACCAAGAGAGGGATGAAAATGATGCCATTAACGATGGCCAGTGTTGGCGAAGCAAACACAATCCGTAAAATTGGCGGAAATCCGGAGGTCAGAGCACACCTGGAGAATCTTGGATTTGTCACGGGCGGGAATGTCACGGTGATCTCCACGATCGGCGGCAACTTAATTGTCAACGTGAAGGAATCGCGCGTAGCGATTAGCCGTGAGATGGCAAATAAGATCATGATTTAAGGGGCGATATGAAAGTCCTTCGCAAGGAGGTGAATTGCGCCAGCTGTCTTTTTTAAAGAATGAAAGAAGGAGGTTGTGGGATGAATACATTGAAGCGGGCAAGGGTCGGTGAAACGGTCAGAGTAGTAAAGCTTCATGGTGAAGGAGCCGTCAAACGCCGCATCATGGATATGGGGATTACTAAAGGCGTGGATATTTATGTACGTAAAGTGGCTCCTTTGGGGGATCCGATCGAAGTAACGGTTCGTGGTTATGAATTGTCGCTGCGTAAAGCAGATGCTGAAATGATCGAGGTGCAATAAGGAGTTTTTATTTTGCACACAAAGGTTAGTTTGAACTAATTTATGAGCGGGAAAGGATGAAGAATATGGGTATTCGAATCGCATTGGCGGGAAATCCCAACAGTGGTAAGACGACATTATTTAATGCGTTGACTGGTTCCAATCAGTTCGTGGGAAACTGGCCAGGAGTAACAGTGGAGAAGAAGGAGGGGAAACTTAAGAAACACAGCGATGTAACAGTTACAGATCTGCCGGGTATTTACTCGCTTTCCCCCTATACCTTAGAAGAAGTAGTAGCTAGAAATTATTTGGTGATGGAAAGACCAGATGTGATTTTAAATATCATTGATGGAACGAATCTGGAGCGGAATCTGTATTTGACTACACAACTGGTAGAACTGGGGATTCCGGTTGTTATTGCAGTCAACATGATGGACGTGGTACGAAAGAATGGGGATAAAATCGAGACTCGTGAGCTGTCCCGTCAACTGGGATGCAAGGTGGTGGAGATTTCTGCACTCAAGGGAGACGGCGTCATGGAAGCAGCAGAAGCAGCGATTGCAGCCGCAAACGGGACTAGAACAATTCCGCAACATTCCTTTAGCGGCCCGGTTGAACATGCCATTGCCCATATTGAAGAAGCAGCGGTTCATAATATGCCGCAGGAACAGCAGCGTTGGTATGCGATCAAGATTTTTGAGCGTGATGAGAAGGTCATGGCGCATCTTTCTCTTTCTGAACCCGTGAAACAGCACATTGAAGAAGATATACGCTCAGCCGAGAAGGAACTGGATGATGATGCGGAGAGTATCATCACGAATGAGAGGTACATATATATAGCATCTATCATCAAAGGGTGCTATAAAAAGAAAAATGCAGGACAGATGTCGATCTCGGATAAGATTGATAGAGTGGTGACGAATCGGATTCTGGCGTTGCCGATCTTTGCGATAGTCATGATCATCGTGTATTATGTCTCGATTACGACAGTTGGTACTTATGCGACGGACTGGGTGAATGATGGTGTATTTGGAGATGGATGGCACTTGTTGGGAATCGGTTCCGCGGACTATGAGGCGGTGGCGGAAGAGTATGTGATTCCCGGAGCAACAGTGGAAGCGTTTGAAGCGGCGGCGGAAGAGCAGGGAATCGATCCAGCAACGGCTACGGATCTGATGGCGACAGCGACGCTGTATGATGATGAGGGAAATATTGAAGAAGAATTTGAAGTCGATTATACAGCCTACATGGAGGCCGCGGCGATAGAGGAACCAGATCCGGCTGATTATGGCATTTTTGTGCCGAGTATTCCGAGTCTTGTGGGAGATGGTCTGAATGCGATCGGGTGTGTGGATTGGCTCCAGGGGCTGATTGTCGATGGCATCATTGCAGGTGTGGGCGCCGTCCTTGGTTTCGTGCCGCAGATGTTGGTGCTTTTCTTGTTCTTAGCTTTTCTGGAGAGTTGTGGTTATATGGCACGTATCGCTTTCGTCATGGATCGCATTTTCCGTAAATTCGGATTATCGGGTAAGAGTTTTATTCCGATGCTGATCGGCACGGGATGCGGGGTACCGGGGATCATGGCTTCTCGTACCATCGAGAATGACCGGGATCGTAAGATGACGATTATGACGACAACCTTTATTCCCTGTGGCGCGAAGCTGCCGATCATTGCTCTGATTGCCGGCGCGTTGTTCGACAATGCGTGGTGGGTTGCTCCCAGCGCGTATTTTGTAGGGATTGCCGCGATTGTGATCTCCGGTATCATGCTGAAGAAGACGCAGATGTTTGCGGGAGATCCAGCGCCCTTCGTCATGGAGCTGCCGGCGTACCATTGGCCCACCGTGGGGAATGTCCTGCGTTCTATGTGGGAACGCGGCTGGTCCTTTATCAAGAAAGCGGGTACTGTGATCCTATTGGCGACGATCTTTGTATGGTTTACTTCTAACTTTGGCTGGGCTTCCGATGGCTCCTTCGGCATGGTCGCCATGGATGAAAGCATTCTGGCCGTGATTGGTAATGCGATTGCCTGGATCTTTGCTCCGCTGGGATGGGGACACTGGCAGGAGGCCGTGGCTTGCGTGACCGGTTTGATCGCGAAGGAGAATGTGGTAGGCACATTTGGTGTCCTTTTTGGCGGCTTCGACGAAGTGGCCGAGAATGGTTGGCAGGTCTGGACGAATATGCGGGCGGCCTTCACACCGCTGTCTGCGTATTCCTTCCTGGTTTTCAATCTGCTGTGCGCTCCTTGCTTTGCGGCAATTGGCGCGATCAAGCGGGAAATGAATAATGCAAAGTGGACTTGGTTTGCTATTGGTTATCAGTGTGTCTTTGCCTATGTGGTTTCATTCATCATCTATCAGGTAGGTTCCTTCTTTATCGGAAACGGCAACCTGGTCGGCGGATTGATCGCATTGATTCTGATCGCATTTATTGTATATATGCTGGTGCGTCCAGCTAAGCAAGACGATAAAATGACGGTGAAGGTCAGAGTGTGATCACTCAGATAAAGATGACAGAAAGCAAAAGAACCCGCATTCTGTTATCTTTGAAACAGGAGGTGAAGCATGCTGTTGACAATGATTCAGATCCGGTATATACGGGTACTGTACCAGCTGCAGAATACGCAGACAGTGAAGTTGGCGGAGGTAGCCAATGTATTGGGAGTCAGTAAGCCAAGTGTACATAATATGTTTCGAAAATTGAAACGATTTGGTCTGATTGAACAGGACGAAAAAGGATATTCCAAGTTAACGGAGGAAGGAAAAGAAATCGCTTGTAAATACGAGAGGGAGTTCAAGATTTTGTTTTCGTTTCTGACAGAAACGCTTCAGATAGAAAAAGAGACGGCGGAGGAAAACGCGATTGCCCTGATGGGAAGCGAAAGGTTTGGCGCGGAAGACTTATGTCGTGGAATTGAGCGATTTCAGAGGAAAACAGCTTGAGAGAAAGGAGGATCCGTATGTGGGCGGCAATCGTTGGCGCGTCGATGATTCTGGCGGGAGTATTTGGGATTCGAAAATACTGTAGGAAGAAGATTTACAGGAAAACGAAACAGCGCGATCAGGCGAAAGTTCATCGGAAATAGGATCCTCCATGAAAGAGAGGGTTCTCAGAAAGGAATCTTTTTGAGAACCCTTTATTTTTTTAATTTTTTGTATCTAAAAACAGAGAATAATGGAATCTCTTGATTTCTTTCTGTCTCGATGCTATAATTTTACAGAAAGACATAGAAAAGGGGAGAGAGTTCAAAATGGAGGAGACAAGATCTGCAGCGATGGAGGAATCTGTCACATCAGATTCTGCCCAGATCAAAGAGCCCATCCAGGCGGAGAATGGCGGACATAGAAGAAAAAAGAAAAAAAAGCCGGGGAATGTGGATTGGTTTGGGATTTGCGGTGACAGACATTTACTGTGCAAGAGTTTCTGCATCGCACTGATAACAGCGATTGTGATGTTTCTGCCCTCGATAATATGGGACGAGGGTTATTTCTTGTTTTTGGGAGATTTTAATTCTCAGCAGGTACCGTTTTATAAACTGGCGCACCAGGCGGTACGAGAAGGAAACTGGGGATGGAATTGGTATACCGATCTGGGAGTGAATTTCATTGGATCCTATACTTTCTATTTGCTGGGCAGTCCATTCTTTTGGCTGACTCTTCCATTTCCGAATGATTGGGTGCCTTATTTGATGGGGCCGCTTTTGATGCTGAAATATGCGTCGATGTCCATGACAGCGACAGCTTGGCTGCGGCGGTATGTGAAGCACGGGGAATTTGCCATACTGGGCGGCCTATTGTATGCTTTTTCTGGGTATACAATGTATAATACCTTTTTCAACCATTTCCTGGATGTGATGGTGTTCTTTCCGCTGATGCTGATCGGTATGGACGAATTAGTGGAGAACAATACCCGGGGTGTGTTTGCTCTGTCCGTAGCGTTGTGCGCGGTGGTCAATTATGTGTTCTTTGCGGGAGAAGCCGTCTTCATGGTGCTATACTATGTCGTGAAGGTATGGATGAAAGGATATAAGACGGATTGGAAGCGTTTTATCGCGGTAGCGGCAGAGGCGGTGCTGGGATTTTTGATCAGTGCCTTCTTCGTGTTGCCTTCGCTGATTGTAATGCTTCAGAATCCAAGATCCAGTGGATTTCTTACGGGATATGATTTCTGGATCTATGATTATGAACGAAAGCCGTGGGTAATTCTTTTGACGTTTTTCTTTCCGCCGGAACTGCCTTCACAGCCGATCATGATTACCGATTCGTATATGCGGTGGACGTCCGTGCAGGCATATATCCCTATTTTCAGTATGTGCGGAGTCATTGCTTTTGCGAGGGAACAGCGGAAACATTGGCTGAAAAACTTTATTGTGTTGCTTGTGATTATGGCTTTTATTCCGGGACTTAACAGTATGTTTACCATGATGAATCATTCGTATTATGCAAGATGGTATTTCATGTTGGTTCTCATGTTGGTCACAGCCACTGTGCTGCAGCTGGATCAGGGAAGTCCGGAGCAATTGCGCAACGGATTGAAGATTACGGCTGTTTTTACACTGATTGTCATAGCGGCTATGTTCTTGACGCCGAAGATGGAAACGGT
Source organism: uncultured Clostridia bacterium (assembly GCA_937892735.1). Taxonomy (GTDB): domain Bacteria; phylum Bacillota; class Clostridia; order Lachnospirales; family Bianqueaceae; genus Faecimorpha. The sequence goes on from CALBGL010000063.1 coordinate 33,978, forward strand.
GCAGACGGAAGTGCCGGTCGAAGTGGAGGATGAATCTGGGAATATCACAATCGAGATGCAGGAGGAGGAGACAGAAGTCCTGAATCTGGGAATCTATAATAAATCATTTACAATTCCGTTCATCATCATGTCGATAACTTGCATCGTATCGCTATACGCACTGTATCGGATCCTGGCGCATCAGAAAGTACGTCCCAAGTTATTCGCCAATTATTTATTGATCGCGGTTTGTATTTTTGGAATGCTTTATGGGAACTATTATATCATATACGGAAAGACACGGTCTTTTGATACGAAGGGATATATCATTCCAGATGCAATACAGGGGCAGGATAAGATCTATTTTCCGGAGACAGAGCAGTTTTTCCGTATTGATAACGACGACTCCTTTATCAATATGGGGATGTTCTGGCAGGTGCCGGACATGCATGCGTTTCACAGCATTGTTCCCGTATCCATCATGGACTATTATGAATATATCGGTGATAACCGCGATGTCAATTCTAAGATGGACTACAGCAACTATGCTTCCCGTTCCCTGTTTTCTGTGAAGTATTTCTGCGATAGAATTGACTATACGGCCGATGTGTTTGGAGATCGTTATGCGGAGAATCCGGATACGAAGATGCCGGGATATACCTATCGTTATGATATGGCGGGGTTTGCGGTTTGGGAAAATGACAACTACATTCCCATGGGATTTACCTATGACAGTTATATTCTGCAGTCAACTGCGGATCAGATGAGTGTCAGCCTGCGAGATGAGTTGATGCTGAAGGCATTGATCCTGACAGAGGAACAAGCGGAAAAATACGGAGATATCCTAGAAGAGGCGGATACCAGTCAATTTAGTTATACAGAAGAAGCGTATGAGAGAGATTGTGATGAGCGGGCAGCGGAGTCTGCGGATACGTTCAGCTATGATAATACGGGCTTTACCGCACATATTATCCTAGAGGAGGATAATCTTGTATTCTTTAGTGTTCCCTATGAAGAAGGTTGGACAGTTACCGTGAATGGTAAACCTGTGGATGTAGAAAAAGTGCAGATTGGTTTTATGGCGGTGAAGGCATCGGCAGGAGAAAACGTGATTCAATTTTATTACGAGACTCCGGGGCTGCACGCGGGGATCATGATCAGTATAGGGGCAACGGCTGTGTTGGTCGCCTACTGGGCAGGAAGCAGTCTGTATAAAAGGAGACGCGCAGAATGAAGGGGGGATGGAAAGGATGGGCAGATCTGTACCATCGATATGAGGAAACATTCTGGTATCTGGTATTCGGAGGCCTGACGACGCTTTTGAATCTGGCGGTATTCTATGTACTGTATGAGTGGATGCACATAGATACGGTGATATCGAATGTGATGGCTTGGGGGGCCGGGGTATTGTTTGCTTTCGTTAC
>CALBGL010000064.1 GCA_937892735.1 uncultured Clostridia bacterium
ATATTTCAAGGGGAAGGGGGCGGGATGGCCGGCTTCGGCACGCCGTTTTCCCCAGGGGGTGTCTATCGGCGCAATGGCATATTCGATGGCATGGATGGCGCGCTGTAAGAATTCTTCTGTCTGCTCGGGGGAAGCGCTTTCGCTGTTGCGGTTTTGACAGGACATGCCGCAGTTGACTACATACATGGCATCGGCAGAGAGATCTTCACAGAGCTGGAGAAATTCGTGGAAGCCAAGACCATCGGTGCGGCGGTAATTCCATAGATTCCAACAGCCGGGTCGATCTTCTGGAGCACCCAGCGTCGGTTCAAAGTTCCAGGCATTTTCCAAACACATGCCTTCCACAATACAACCACCGGGAAAGCGAAGAAACGCGGGATGCAGATCAGAAAGCATCTGGAAAAGCTGGGGATCGAACACACCCCGGTGAGCGTCTTCGGGCAGAAGAGAGACATAATCCAAGTCGATTTCACCATCATCGGAAGCAGTAAGACGCAGGACACATCCGGAGGCATGCTCGCAAACGGGAAGAGAAATACAGAGTTTATGCCAGTCGGGACGGATGCCCGAACAGGCTGCCGAAGCGAAGATGCGCCCGGAAGGATCGACCAGCTCCGCCTGTATGGATGTGATCTGGGGAGAGCGGGCGATCAGTGTCAGATGGTATGTGACAGGACGTAGGGCCATTCCCCAGAACCCCTGATTGATAACCGAAGCACGGCCGCGATCAGCGTGCAGAATCGTCCAATGCATCTGATTAGGTACTTTAGGATTTCGCGGAGAGCGTATCTTGGGAGAGATCAGGCTTTTGGCTTCTCCCAGGCTTTCCGATTGCCAACCGGGAAGAGGATCTTCCAGGGAAAAGGGATGTGTGAAACGTTGGCGCGTACGAAACTGTCCGCCATAGTACCAGGTTCCTTCGGGTACGCGAGCATCCATAAAACTGCGGTTGCGTATGAGTTCCGCGTAGAGTCCGCCATCTCCCGCATGATTGATGTCTTCATAGAAGATGCCGTACATGCTGGGCGAGACAGCAGATCCTTTTTGATCTGGATGCAGAATAATTTGTGCAGAATTCATTTTGTGACCTCCTCATTGATAAAAAAGCCTTGCGGCTTTCGGATGAACATAGTATAATGGAAATAGACGAACAGAGAAAATGGAGAATCAATGCAAAATGATGGAAGAAACGATTTTATTCGATTTAGATGGGACTCTGACGGATCCTAAGATCGGAATTACAAGATGCGTTCAGTATGCGTTGGAAAGTTTTGGAATTCAGGAGAAGGATCTGACGAAATTAGAATGTTTCATCGGTCCGCCGCTGAAGGAACAGTTCATGGAATACGCGGGTTTGGATGAGGCGGAGGCGGGAAGGGCCGTAGAGAAGTATCGGGAACGGTTTGCCACAGTGGGCATTTTTGAAAACAGCGTGTTCGAGGGAATCGCGCCCATGCTTCGAAGACTGTGTCTTTCTGGTTTTCGGATTGGACTGGCGACTTCGAAGCCGGAGATCTACGCGAGACGGATTCTGGAACATTTTCAGCTTATGGAGTATATGGATGAAGTGACGGGCAGCGAGTTGTCGGGGGCCAGAACGCGGAAGGCAGAGGTGATCGCGGAAGCTATGCGGCGTATGGGAGCGGCGCCGGAACGGACGATCATGGTCGGGGATCGTAGGCACGATATCGAGGGCGCTAGAGAAGAGGGGCTTTTCAGTATTGGCGTGTTGTTCGGCTATGGGAGCCGGAGGGAATTGATCGAGGCGGGTGCTGATGCTCTATGCAGTAGTGTAGAGGAGTTGGAAACGGCGCTTCGAAGCCGGGTGTGGAGCCAGGGAACATGAAGCGGAGAGGGCATTGGTCGAATGGACGATTTTATCGAAATTTAGTTATTTTTTCAGCGTTGATTGCGCTGATCCCGGTGCTGGTTCTGGGCATATACGCGGCGGCGAAGATGTCGGATCAAATGATGGAAGCGTTATTTCAGGCAGACGAGGAGTATCTGAATTCTTCCATGACTCGTATGGAGGATATGATGCAGGCTGCGGAGAATTATTACGCCTATTCGGGACTGCGTAGTGAGATCGTACGATATATCTATCAGGATCTGGATTTTCAGGATTACGAGGCACTGACGCAAATTCGACAGTTCCTGCGCGGCGGATCCTATTTTCAGGATACCATCAGCAGCGTCTATCTGGTGAATTTTGAGTATTCCTATGTCATCGGAGTGAGTGAAGCCGGCTATTTTGAGACGGCGGAAGAAGATAATGTTTTATTGACAACCATGCTGGAACATGAGGAGCAGAAACAGACCATCTTCTGGGCTTATGTAGATCCCTGGGAGGGACTGAAACAAAAAGGGATCCATGATAGCTATGAGGCGAATGGATTATGTCTTTTTATCAAACTTCCTATGTATATTTCCAGTCGGCAGGCTGCGATTGTGGTGAGTTTTGCGGCAGAAGAGATGCGGGATCTGTTCATGGACGGACACGGAGAGACTCCGTTGATTCTCATATCAGAAACGGGTAAGATTCTATACCATCAGGACGCCGAGATGGTAGGACAGGACTATCGCATTATACCGGAGTTATCCGCATTGTCATTATCGGATGAGACGGGAATCTATCGTTCTGGGGATATTTATGTAAGCACGCTGCAGGGAGAAAATGGATATACTTATGTGAAGATGACGTCCGGAGCACAGGTACGTCAGGTTGCGATGTCCATCTATTGGGTGGTGCTTCTTCTTTGTATTGCGATTCTGTTGGTACTTGGCGGGATGATTCTTGTGATCAGTCGGAGGCTCTACAGTCCGGTACGGAAAGTATATGACCAGGCTAAGGCACTGCTGCCCGGCAATAATCCGCAAGCCAGCGAATTGGAAGTCATTGAAAGAGGACTGAACCAGTTATCAGACGAAAATCTGATGCTGCAGGAGCAGATGAGTGAAAGTAGGTCACAGCTGCAAGAACTGTTCTTTATTAAATTGCTGCGAGGACATCTGTCAGAAGATGAGATGAAAGCATATCAAATGGAAGAACAGAATGAATGGTATGGTATGAAATTGGCTGTGATCTGGTATCAGAATGCGGAACAGAGCGGTATTTTGGAAGACTATGCTAGGGTTTTTATGGCGCAGCTGGTCAGTGGAATTATTCCAGAGGAGATCCGATGGCCGGTGGTGTATTACGAGAGAAGATTGATCGTGCTGATTCGAGATGAACAGACGGAGACGGAGCATCCCATCACGCGCTATGCGGAGGAGATCATGCGGCGAGCTGAATCTATGGCGGGCATCAAGGTTAATATCAGTATCAGCGATAGTTTCAGGAGCCTATCCCAGGTCAGACGGGTATACCAGGAAAGCAATAACGCGCTTTTATATAAGACTTTCTATGGTCAGGAGATGATTGTGTATACGGAGTTTGAACGAGAAGAGAGAACGGAACGGGCATATCCTGTAGAGAAGGTCAGAGATCTGCATTATACGATTCAGAACTGTAATACGGAAACGGCGAAACGGTTGGTGCAGGAGATTATGCAGGAAATTTTTGGCGGCTGGAGAGAACCGATTGAGTACCGGCTGTATATGATTCGGGTTGTTTCTGATGTGCTGAGTGTGGTAGATGAGTTAGAGGTGGAGTATAGCCGGATTTATCCGGGTCTATCTGCTATTTACGAGAAGGTGGAAGATCTGAACGATGTGGATTCAGCGTGCAGCTTTTTATGGAAAGATCTGATTCTTCCGATCCTATCCTATCTGCAGGAAAGTAGGTCCAACCATCAGAATCAGACGGCGGAACTTCTCATGGAGAAAATCCGTCAGGAATACGACACAGATCTGACCCTGGAGTCCTGTGCTACGGAACTGCATTATCATTCCATGTATCTCTGGCAAATCTTCAAAGACCGATATGGTATAACATTTTCGCAGTGTCTGGACAATATTCGCTTTCAGAAGGCTAAGGAATGGCTGGCTTCTACCGGCCAGTCGGTCGCGGAGATTGCGGTTCGATTGCGCTATAGTAACGCACAGAATTTCATACGAAGTTTTAAGAAGAAAGAAGGAATGACACCAGGACAGTACCGTGAGCTGCATGGCAAAACGACGAAAGAATAGATGAAGAAAGCAGAAATGTTTTTGGGGAATAGTAAGAATAGAACAGATAGAGACGCTTAAATAGGCGTCTCTATTGTTATTTTACGAAATGATTATGAGAAAAGCAAAATGATTATTGATGAAATGCACAAGCTGGTGTAATATTTGAATATATAAAGCACACAAAATGACGGGAGGGACTAAAATGCCTAAAGCGAAAGCGGCTGTCATATCAAAGACAGCCGGTCAGAAAAAGGGATTCATTCATAACCTGAAAATGGATAAATGGTTGTACATATTGATGATTCCCGGTTTGCTGCATTACATTGTATTCAAATACGCGCCCATGTGGGGCTTGGTCATTGCGTTTCAGGACTATAATCCATTTTTAGGGCTTTTTAAAAGTCCCTGGGTAGGATTGAAACACTTTCAGATGTTTTTCAGCAACAGTATGTTTAGTACGCTATTTAAAAATACGTTATGGATTTCATTCCTAAATATTATATTTTCGTTTCCAGCGCCGATTATTCTGGCGCTGATGATGAATGAGCTTCGTTTCCAACGTTATAAGAGAGTCGTACAGACCTGCGTATATATTCCACACTTTCTATCTTGGGTTATCGTGGCCTCTTTGACCTATACTCTGTTTTCTCCCACGGGAGTAGTTAATCGCATATTGGAAAGCATCGGGATTGAAAGAGTTCAGTTTTTGACTTCCCAAGACCTGTTCCGTCCGATGATTGTGGGGCAGACCATCTGGAAGGGCGCTGGTTGGGGGACGATTATTTATCTGGCAGCCATCGCCGGTGTGGACATGCAATTATATGAAGCTGCCATCGTGGATGGCGCCGGTCGTTTCCGCCAGCTATGGCATGTCACATTGCCGGCTCTTCGGAGTACGGTCGTTCTGATGCTGATTCTTCGGCTGGGAGATGTACTGGATACCGGATTTGAACAGATTTATATGATGAGCAATTCCCTGAACCGGGCGGTATCCGAAACGTTTGATACCTATGTGTATACCGTGGGAATCACGCAAGGTTCCTATAGTTATTCTACAGCGGTCGGACTCTTTAAGTCCGTCATCGGGATTATCCTGATCTTTGGCTCAAATGCCTTGGCCAAACGGGCCGGCGAGAGCGGAATCTTCTAGAAAGGGGACAAAATCATGGCTAGATCAGCAAGAAGAAATGACACCATTTTTTCCAGGATTTTCGATGTGTTTAATGTGATTTTTCTGGCCGCGGTGGCGGCAGTAACCATATTGCCCTTTATCTATGTGTTGGCCTGTTCCTTTGCAACAGAAAAAGAGATTCTGGAAAAACCGTTTTTTATCATCCCGAGTGAGATTCAGATCGAGTCCTACAAATATATTTTCTCTTCGGCTACGTTGCCGCGTGCTTTTGTGAATACAGTGTATATTACCATTGTAGGAACGATCATCGCGTTGTTTTTCAATATTACACTGGCCTATCCTCTGGCCAAACAGAGGATTATGGGCCGAAATGTTATCCTCAGTCTGATTACCTTTACCTTGGTATTCGGCGGAGGCATGATTCCCACATTTCTGGTCGTCAAGGGGTTAGGCTTGATTGATAGTCTGTGGTCCTTGATGCTTCCGGGAGCGATCAGTACTTGGAATCTGATCATCATCAAGAACTTTTTCCAGGGGATTCCGGCGGAACTAGAAGAAGCGGCCAAAATCGACGGAGCGGGAGACATGCGTGTTCTATGGCAGATTGTTTTGCCGCTCTCTAAGCCGATGCTGGCGACTTTCGCCCTGTTTTACGCCGTTGGCTTCTGGAATAGTTATACATCGGCTCTGTTGTATATCAATGATCTGGACAAGTGGACGCTGCAGATTATGCTGCGGCAGATCATCATGTTGGCGAATGGATCGATTGATGGCAGTGAGTTCGATGAAACGGTTGCAAGACCGCCCTCAGAGAGCGTACAGATGGCCGTCATCGTGTTTGGTACCCTTCCGATCCTGTGCGTATATCCATTCCTGCAGAAGCACTTTACGAAGGGTGTCATGGTAGGCGCCATCAAGGGATGAGTCTTGTGATCCAATCATGTAAGGAGGAAAAAGTATGAAACGAAGAAGTTTACTTGCTTTTATTATGGCTATGCTTCTTGTGTTCTCGGCATTTGCAGGGTGCCAGGATTCGGGAGAAAGCAGCCAGGAGAGTTCCGCGGCGCAGGAACAAAGTGCGGCGGCAGACAGCAGCGCGGATTCCGGGGAATCTGCCGGAGAAGACAGCGTAGAGGCGGAGCCTCGACAGAACGTCAGCATCATGAGCATCACCTTCAATGGAAATCCTGTGGGAGACGATAATGAACGCGTCATTGCTTTGGAAGAATATACCAACTATGACATCGAGTTCACATGGGTACTGGACGCGGATTATAACGATAAGATCAATTCCATGATGGCGGGCGGTACCCTGCCGGAGATTACGCTGCTGAAGTCCTTGTCTTCCAGCGTGATCCAGAACTGTCGGGCGGGCGCTTTCTGGGATCTGACGGATTACCTGGCGAACTACACCAATCTGTCTCAGATCAATGAGACGGTGTTGCAGAATACCGCGATTGATGGTAAGACCTATGGAATTCCTAGAACACGTACTTTAATGCGTAACGGTATTGTGTATCGTCAGGATTGGCTGGATGCTGTGGGACTGGAGCCGGCTACGAATCTGGATGAGTTTACTGAGATCCTGCGGGCCTTTACCTTCGAAGATCCGGATGGCAATGGCCAGAATGATACATGGGGAATGATGAGTACCAAGGCTTCTACAGGTTTTGATACCATTTGCATGTGGTTCGGTGCACCGAATGGATGGGGCGAGAAGGATGGAGAGTTACAGCCTGCTTTCTTGTTTGACGAATACATGGAAGGCATGAATTATTTGAAGGATCTGTATGATGAAGGAATTCTGAATGAAGACTTCCCTGTATTGGAGAACAGTGGTGTAAAGGACGGCTTCAAGGCGCAACAGACAGGTATCTATATCAGTAACTGTGATGAGGCGAATTCTTGGTACACGTATTTTGAAGATGAGGGAATCGACGCGACAATGACGGTTACAGCACAGTTTGAGACGCCTGCCGGTAAGGTGGTAGCGCCGACGGACGGTCACGCGGGAATGCTCTCTATCTTTACGGGTGTCGTAAAGGATGAGGAAAATCTGGATCGTTGTCTGACATTCCTGGATCGCTGCAATGATAAGACGGCGGAAGATCTGCTGGAAAATGGTATTTTGGATGTGGATTATACATTAAATGAGGATGGCGAGACGATCACTAGGATTGAAGGGAATCCTTCTCTGGGAGATTCGGATGGTTTCAACCAAATTATGATGGATGTGCTGGATAACGGGTATAATGTAACTCCCAGCAATTCTGTAGCGGAGCAGGTGCAGGCGGCTACGAAGGAGAACGCAGATTATATCTTGGCGAATCCTGCCAAAGTTTTGCTGTTAGCTTCCGATACTTATAACTCCAATGGCAGTCAGCTGGATCAGATTATGTCGGATGCTCGGATTCAGTATATCGTAGGATCTATTGACGAGGCTGGATGGGAAGCAGCGATTGCGAACTGGAGATCTATGGGCGGTGATAGCGTGATCGAGGAAGTCAATGCTGCGAATAGTGCGGCCTGATACAGAGTTTTAGAAGGAAGGGCTGAGTTGCCCTTCCTTTTTCGAGTATAAAATGGGAGGGAAACGATATGAAACCAATCGCGCTTCGATGGCTTGCCGGTCGTACGTCGGAAGGAGCGGTCAGCTGGGGCATGCCTTGGCCGAAAGGGATGGTCAAGCCGGGAACGGCATTTACATTGGAAAATGAAAACGGCAGACATTTTGCGGTGCAGACGCGATGCAGAGCCTACTGGCCAGATGGCTCTGTTAAGTGGACGCTGCATTCGGCAATTGCCAGCGGAGAGACATTTCTTTTAAAAGAGGACGGGACAGAAAGTATCCCGATAAAAGAATGCCAGAATGAAAAAATCTATTTTGGAAAGATGGAACTTGATTTCTCTGAAAAAACAGGGGTACCGCGCATACAATGTGATAAGAAAGAAATATGTGGCGGCCGTCTTATAGCTCGTATTTCGGGAGAGGACTATGTGGGATATCAGGAGTCCATCGAGATCGAAGACATGGGTGCGGTTCGGATGGTAATTAAGATAACAGGGGCCCATCTGGGGCTTGATGGACAACGGATATTGCCATTTGTTTTACGATATTATGTATATTGGGAAGATCCTCAGATTCGGCTGGTACATACCTGGCTTCATGATCTGGATCCTTTCACACAGCAGGTGGATGCATTGGGGATCGAGTTCCGCACACCGGTTCAAGGACCGATCTATAATCGGCATGTGCGTATCGCAGGAGATGCGGGATATTTGAAAGAAAGCTGTGTATTGCTGAATAGCTGGAAGCCGCGTCTGCCCAGAGAATGGTACAGCGCGCAGATTGCAGGGGAAATGCTTTCCTTGGATCCAGCCCAGCATTCGGAAGCGTTTCAAGCCATGGATAATATGACATGGTGGGATTCCTGGAAGATTGTGCAGGATTCCTCCGAGCACTACCGTATACAGAAAGGAACGGGAGAGAAAGATTGTTCTCTGGTGGACGGGCCGGAAGGCAGACGCGGCGGCGGATATCTGTATGCGGCAGGGCTTGGTGTGGGACTTAAAGATTTCTGGCAGAAGTATCCATCGACGCTGGAGACAGAGGGAATGTTGGGGGGAGAAGCTGCGCTTCGGGTTTGGATCTGGCCGCCGGAAGCGGGTGCTATGGATCTTCGTCCATATACGCACAGACCTTGCAGTCAGGGATACTATGGACAGGGAGATACCAGCCGTAGTCGACCGTCTGGAATTGGCATGACCAATGAGATCGGAATTACATTCTGGGGACAGGGGACGCCGACGGATGAGGAGCTGGAGGAGGCCAGACTGCGAATCCAGAAACCAGCCCTTTTAGTGGCAGATCCTGCGTATTATCATGAAGTGCGAGCTTTTGGCACCTGGTCGCTGCCGTCCTATGATACGCCGGCGAAGCGGTATCTGGAACAAGTGCTTGCGGATACGTTTTCTTTCTATCAGCGGGAGGTGGAGCAGAGAAAGTGGTATGGTCTGTGGAATTATGGGGATTTTATGCATACCTATGATATGGAACGGCACAGTTGGCGCTATGACATGGGAGGATGGGCATGGCAGAATACAGAGTTAGTTCCGACGCTCTGGCTCTGGTATATGTTTCTGCGAACGGGTCGGGAGGATGTTTTTACGATGGCAGAGGCGATGTGCCGTCATACCTGCGAAGTGGATATCCACCATATCGGACCCTTTGCCGGATTAGGATCAAGACATAACGTGAAACACTGGGGTGGTTCTGCGAAGGAGGCACGAATTTCCATGGCGCCGCATCATCGTTTTTACTATTATCTCACAGGCGATGAGCGCGTAGGAGATATCATGGATGAGGTGAAGGACGCGGATTTGACGACAAAGAAGGCAGATCCGCTGCGAAATTACTATCATCTGGATGGCAGCGAACCCTATTCTACCCATGCAAGAACTGGGCCGGATTGGTCTTCTTATTGCGGCAATTGGATGACTCGGTGGGAACGTTTTCAGGATACGTTTTATCGGGACAAAATGCGCCGGGGAATCGAAGGCATCGCAGCAGCACCTTATAGGTTCCTGTCGGGAACGGATTTCGGGTATGATCCGGATACAGGACGAATGTATTATATTGGCGAACAAAGTACAGGAGGATCCCATCTGGCGCTTTGTATGGGAGAACCCCAAGTGTATTTCGAGCTGGAAGACATGCTGGAGGATCCATTATGGCATGAGATGCTGGTACAGTATGGTGCATTTTATTTCCTATCTCCGGAAGAAAAAGAGAGGTGTTCGAATTCTCAAGTAGCCGGGAAGGGTTGGGGGCTGCCCATGTGTGCTTCTGCTATGGTCGCCTATGCGGCGCGCGTATTGGAGGATGAGAAACTGGGACGAGAGGTTTGGGACTGCCTGTTTACAGAACTTTATAAGACTCCGGAACCACAGCAAGAAGTGGAATATGTGACAGGAATCATTCAGGAAAAACCCGGCATCTCGACGAATACTTGCGCGCAATGGTGTCTGAACGTTATCACTTCATTGGAATTAGCAGGGAAATATCTGCCGTCGGAGCCATTAGAGGGTCCCGTGGACAAATTTCTGCACTGGAGAGGCTGAGACTTTACCGACGTTTCGCCAATTTTTTGCTATAATTTTAACATCGCCTCTTGTATTCTCCGAGAAATTGGTATAAAATATAAACGTATACGAAATTTTTAGGAGGTAATCCATTATGGCAATTCAAGTTGGAATTAATGGTTTTGGTCGTATCGGCCGCCTGGTGTTCCGTGCAGCAGTGACTCAGCCGGAGACCTATCAGATTGTGGGTATCAACGATCCTTTCATCGATCTGGACTACATGGTATACATGGTTAAGTACGATACAATGCATGGAAAGTTCGACGGTGAGATCTGCGCTAAGGACGGCAAGCTGGTTGTCAATGGCCAGGAGATCGCGGTATACGCTTGCATGAATCCGGAGGAGATTCCGTGGGGTGAGTGCGGTGCTGAGTACGTTGTAGAGTCCACAGGTGTATTCACGGTGATGGACAAGGCAAAGGCTCATTTCAAGGGCGGTGCGAAGAAGGTTGTTATTTCTGCTCCTTCTAAGGATGCCCCCATGTTCGTTATGGGTGTAAACCAGGATAAGTATACGACGGATATGGATATCGTATCCAATGCGTCTTGTACCACGAACTGTCTGGCTCCTCTGGCAAAGGTTATCAACGATAACTTCGGTATTAAGGATGGTCTGATGACGACTGTTCATTCTACCACTGCAACCCAGAAGACCGTTGACGGACCTTCTAAGAAGGACTGGAGAGGTGGACGTGCTGCTTCTGGCAACATCATTCCTTTTTCTACCGGTGCTGCTAAGGCGGTAGGTAAGGTCATTCCGGAACTGAATGGCAAGCTGACAGGCATGAGCTTCCGTGTACCCACACTGGATGTATCAGTTGTTGACTTGACTGTGAACCTGGAGAAGCCCGCTACGTATGAAGAGATCTGCAATGCGGTGAAGGCTGCTTGTGAAGGCCCGATGAAGGGTATCATGGGTTACACCGAGGATGCGGTTGTTTCTTCTGACTTCCTGACTGACGACAGAACTTCCATCTTTGATGCGACTGCTGGTATCGCGCTGACGGATACATTTGTCAAGCTGGTTGCCTGGTATGACAACGAGTGGGGTTATTCCAATAAGGTGCTGATGCTGATCAAGCATATGTATTCTGTAGACCATAAGTAATCTTTTGAGTACAAACCTTCTTAAAGAAAAGAGAACGTCCCTGAGGCCGTTTGGGCTTCGGGGACGTCTTTTTTTATCGTGTTTGAATGGCTTTTTCGAGACGAAGAAGCGCATCTTCCAGCACTTGACGAGGACAAGCCAGATTCAGCCGTTCAAAGCCCCGGCCGCCTTCACCGAAGATGTACCCTTCATCACAGAACCAGTAGGCCTTATGATGCATGAAATTCTCCAACGTTTCAGGATCCATTCCGAGAGCTCGGAAATCGAGCCACTGCAGGTAGGTGCCCTCCAGCGGAAATGCATGGATCATGGGAAGGTGAGCAGTCAAAAAGTCCTCTACCATTTTCCGGTTTCCGTCCAGATGAAGGAGCAGCTCCGAAAGCCAGTCTTCACAGCAGGTATACGCTAATTCACAGGCTTTATATCCCATCACATTGAGCGCGAAGTACCCTCTGGCGCCGGTAACTTTTTCTCGGTAATCCGGATTGGGAATGAAGATATTGGAAGTCTGAAAACCTGCCAGGTTAAAGGTCTTGCTGGGCGCGGTGCAGATTGCGCAGTTTTGCAGATATTTATCCGGGAACGTACCCAGAGATATGTGTTGAAAACCTGGCATGATGAGATCAAAATGAATCTCGTCGGAGATGATAAAAACATGATGGCGCAGGCAGATCTCGCAAATCTTGAGCAGGTCTTCGCGGCTCCAGACTCTACCCACCGGATTATGCGGGCTGCAGAGAATATACAGTGTCACATCCGGACGAGCCACCTTCTCTTCCAAATCCTCGAAATCGATCTCATACCGTCCGTCCCGAATCAGCAGTTCATTGGTGACGACACCTCTGTGATTGGCCTCGATAGAACTCTTGAAGGGATAGTACACAGGCGTGGTGATAAGAACAGAATCCGAAGGGGCGGTAAAGGCGCCAATCATCATCTGAATGGCGGGAACCACACCGGGGGTTTCCACAAACCAGTCACGGGGAGGACGGAATCCATGGCGGGTTTCCATCCAGTTTTGTACAGCAGTATAGTAGTCGTCTGTCGCCTCGGTATATCCTAAAATGACTTGATCCAAATACTCTTTTAATCCTTCGATGATCGGAGGGGGATTTTTAAGTTCCATGTCCGCTACCGATAAAGGAACAATACCGGTTGGTACATCCGGACAAACACGGCGCATATCATTCCATTTTTCAGAACCACTATGGCTGCGATCAACCCAAGTGGTAAAATCATATTGCATATTCCATGCTCCTCTCTTCGTTGAATGAAATCCTCCTTATCTTATCATAGAGTATGCAGAAATTCAATGGGACTTCGGGATAATTAGGCGAAAACGGAAAAAGTTCTATTAAAATCTTCTATTTTCCTTCTGCTTTTTTAAGAAAATCTTGACAACTTGGATAAAATGTATTATAGTGATATTACTGGAATGAGCGGCGTTTACCCTCTTACAACCAGAGTATATTAGAAGGGTGGGGTGTCAGTGGATACACAATTATCAATCTTTTATGGCTTGTCTTTTCTGGTGGTCGTGATCGCGTTCGCATTTGCGGTTTACCTGTACTTGTGGGTGCGTCGTCAGAAGATGGGCAATCGGACGATCATAGAAGTATCCGCTCTGATCAAGCAGGGAGCGAATATTTTTATGCGTCGTGAGTACAGGGTTCTGGCAATCTTCGCTGGAATCGCTGCCATTGTTATTTTTATTTTGCTTCCGTCTCCGATCTGGAATGGAGAGATTACGCAGAATCTGGCGATGGCATTATCGTATATTGCGGGAACAATTCTTTCCGCTATTGCGGGAAAGATTGGGATTATGGTTGCAACCCATGCGAATGGGCGCACGGCGGAGGAAGCGCAGAACGGAATTCGAGCTGCTTTCTTGATCGGTTTCCGCGGTGGAGCTATTATGGGATTGGCAGTTGTTGCTTTTTCACTGTTGGGTGTGGCTGCTGTTCTTATGATCGTAGGCGATGCTTCTATTCTGCTTGGTTTTTCCTTTGGCGCCAGCTCTCTGGCTTTGTTTGCTAAGGCTGGCGGCGGTATTTTTACGAAGACGGCAGATGTGTCCGCGGATTTGACGGGCAAAGTAGAATTGGGCATCCCGGAGGATGATCCCCGAAATCCGGCGGTAATAGCGGATAATGTGGGAGATAACGTAGGTGATGTGGCTGGCATGGGCGCAGACTTGTTTGATTCCAATGTGGCGGCTATGGCATCTGCTCTGGTCATTGCGCAGTCTCTGACAGGGGACTTTGCCAATGTTTCCATGGTATTCTGTTATGCGGCATTAGGTCTGTTGGCCTCCATTCTGGGTATTGCAACGGCCCGCATCGGTAAGAATGGGAATCCGACGCATGCACTCAATAGTTCTACATATGTGACCACCGGTATTTTCATCGTCCTGACAGCGATTGCGACAGCTATCTTTGAAGGATTCTCATGGAGAATCTGGGGAGCTTCTGCAGTGGGGCTGATCGTGGGTGTGATCATTGGTATCACGACGGATTATTTTACGGATGATACTAAGCCCATCGTTAAGAAAGTGGCCAAAGCTTCTAAGTCCGGCTCCGCATTTACGGTGCTTTCTGGCGTTTCCTATGGGTTTATTTCTGCGCTGCCAGCTATGGTAGGCATTGCGGTATCGGCGTTGATTTCCTATAAGATCTGTGAACCTATGGGCGAAGGATACGCGATTTTTGGAATTGCGATGGCAGCAGTGGGTATGCTTTCTATTGTCGGAATGATCATTTCCAATGACGCATATGGCCCCATTGTGGATAATGCCAGAGGACTGGCAGAGATGGGCGGCCTGGGAGAAGAAACAATCCGTATCGCAGATTCGCTGGACAGCGCAGGCAATACGGTAAAGGCCGTGACTAAGGGCTTCTCCATTGGTGCGGCAGGGCTTACAGTCATTTCTCTATTAGGAGCGTTTATGTCGGAGGCCAATATTGCGCTGGCAGAAGCGGGAAAGGCCCTGATTACGGGCTTTGATATCATGAACCCCACCGTATTCTTTGGAATGCTGGTAGGAGCAGCGATACCTGCCGTTTTCTCAGCGATGCTGATTCTGGGCGTAGATAAGAACGCGCAGCGTATGGTGGCAGAGATTCATCGTCAGTTCAATACGATCAAAGGTTTGCGAGAGGGTAAGCCAGGCGTGAAGCCGGAATATGACAAGTGCATCGACATTGGAACGACCGGCGCACTGCGCGAGCTGATTCCGGCAGGACTGATGGCGATTATCGCAACGCTCATCGTCGGCTTTATCGGAGGACCGCACGCGATTGGCGGTTTCCTGATGGGGAATATCACCAGTGGTCTGCTGCTGGCACTCTTCATGTCCAATGCAGGCGGATTATGGGATAATTCCAAGAAGTATATAGAGGCTGGCAATGAGGGCGGAAAGGGCAGTGATGCGCATAAGGCTGCCGTCGTGGGAGACACCGTCGGCGATCCCTTCAAAGATACGGCAGGGCCTTCCATCAATACGCAGATCACGGTAGTCTCTTTGGTAGCTTCGTTAATGTCCACTTTATTTGTCGCATTTTCATTGTTTGGTTAAACAGAAAAAGGACCGGGAGAAACGAGAATTCGTTTTTTCAGGTCCTTTTTTGGGGTGGTTCGGTACAGCCTGGCTCCCTTCGAAATGACAGATAGTTTTTATAATTTCACCTGTCTGCTTGGAAGGGAGCGTATTGATCTATTATTGAGTGCGACAGTCTCCCCTAGAATTAGTTTGTGAATATTTTATGAAGCCAATTGTCTATGAGAAGCATAAAGCGCTTTCCCAGCGTACTTTCTTCCACAGATTCTGCGGCAACGACCGGCAGCGTGGCAATGGGTTCCTTATCTTGTAAATAGGTGATTGTGCCGACGGGGTCTCCAGCCTGAATCGGGGCCTGAAGAGAAGGCGACAAATCTATTTGTGTTTGGAGGTTCTGAGAGTCTATGCTCGTGTCCTTACTGGAAAGTAACTGTACGTTCCCCTGGACTTTCGTGTCGATCTCACTTTGCATACCACCTGTAATGGATACCTTTCCGGCAGACTGTCCATCGGTTTCAACGGTTTGCAGTACAAAAGATCCAAATCCGTAATCTAAGAGTTTTGTCACATCCGCGGAACGCTGATCTTTGGTTTCCGCACCCATGATGACGGCAATCAGAGACATGTCGTTTCGGGTCGCCGTAGCGGACAAGGAATATTTTGCGAGTCGTGTAAAGCCTGTCTTTAACCCCGTCATGCCATTATAGCTTTGGATCAGATGATTCGTATTGGCCATATCGGTTTCTCCGGGGCCCGATCGCCACACATGCGGCATCATTTCATGCCAGGTAGTCGTAAAAGCTGTGACCTCTGGAAAATTCATCATAAGTTCTCGCGACATGATGGCAATATCGCGAGCGGTTGTCACGTGTCCATCGGCGTCAAGACCGCAGGGATTGACAAAATGCGTATTGACCATCCCTAATTCTTGGGCCCTCTGGTTCATCATTTCGACAAATTGCTCCTGGCTTCCGCCAATATATTCCGCCGTGGCAATGGCGGCATCATTGCCGGAGGCGATACACATACCTTTGATGAGATTTTCCAGAGAGATCTGTTCGCCTTCCTCCAGCAGGATGGTCGATCCGCCATATCCTGCAGCATTTGCGCTGATGGTCACCATATCTTCCATATTGGCTTTTCCGTCGCGTACAGCCTCATAAGCGAGTAAAATAGTCATGACTTTTGTTACACTGGCAGGACGTCTGGGCGTATCCGCATCTTTTTCATACAGGACTTTTCCTGTGGATTGTTCCATCAGAATGCCGGAAGGGGAAATGATTTCCGGTTCAGCGGCATAGACGGGGATCTGCAGAGAAATCGTCAGAATCAGGCTGCATACAATCAGAAGACAGGACAAAATCCGCAATTTTTTCTTCATAGATCTTCCTCCTTGAAAGAATAGTCAGATCTAGTATGTTCTCTGTGAAAAGAATTATGCTTTTCGCAGAGAGGATGAATTATTTATTAAATTTGGGGAAACATCTTGACAAGGCCCTTTTGCTGGATTAAACTGAAATCAATGATTGGAGAAGGAGGCTGGCAGCCATGGGTTTTTTTGATAAATTGTCGGATATTGTAAGTACGACTGGGAAGGAACTTAATAAAAAAGCAAAGGATCTGGTTTCCACCAGCAAGCTGGAGAGTCAGATCAGTTTGGAAGAAGAGAAGATTCATAATATTTACGTTCAGATTGGAACCGAGTATTATGATCAGTATAAGAAGGATCCGGTGAATCCATACGCGCAGCTTTGTGAACAAATTACTGCTTCAAAGAATACGATCGAGGAACTGAAGAAAGAGGTCGAGAAGTTGAAAGGTCTTCAGCGCTGTCCTTCCTGCGGTGCGGCGGTATCGATTGAGGCCGCGTTCTGTCCAGCTTGCGGGACAAAGATGCCGGAGGTTAAGGTAGAAGAAGTCGTGCAGGAAGTTAAGTCAGCAGCCGAGGATATCGGAGAAAAGGCTGGTGAAGTGGCAGAGCAGGTGAAGGAAAAGGTAGAGGACATCGTGGATGATGTCAAGGAAAAACTGGATTCAGAGGAATAAAAGAAGGTCTGCCGCAGGAAGAATGCGGCAGATTTTTTTATGCAATCATGCAGGAAGCCCGGTTTTTCTTGACAAAACAAGCGGTTAACAGTATAATAAAAAAAGCGAAAGGGGGGGATCTGTATGGCGGTGGAGGTTCGATTACCGGCATTCGAAGGGCCCTTAGACCTGTTGTTGCATTTGATAGAGAAAAATCAGGTTGATATTTATGATATTCCTGTTTATGAGGTTACACAGCAGTATCTGGCTTGCCTGGATGAATGGAATAAGAAGAATATGGAGATTGCCAGCGAATTCATTGTGATGGCGGCCACCTTAATCAACATAAAAGTACGAATGCTCTTGCCTGTGCCCAGGGAAGAGGAAGAGGAGGAGGATCCGCGTGAAGAGCTGGTTCGGCGCTTGTTAGAGTATAAACGTTATAAAGAAGCGGCCGCGCAGTTTCGGGAGAAGATTCCGGATCCAAGATTTCTTTGGGTCTATCGTAAAAAGACGCAAATCGTTCTTCCGCCTCAGATTCCGCCGATTCATCAACTATTACAGAATGTCACGCTGGATGGGCTTTTCTCGTTATATCGAGAAGCTCTCAAAGGGCAGAAGGAGAGTATTGACCCTCTGCGTTCGACATTCAAGTCGGTAGCCAAGGATACGTATACGATTGATGAAAAAATACATGATCTGATGCGGACTCTAGAGGCCTTGCAGTCGGTGAGTTATTACAGCCTGCGGGAAAAAAGCCATTCCCGGCAGGAAGAGATTACGTATTTTCTGGCGATGTTGGAATTGAATCGCAGTAGTCTTGTGTATTTGAAACAGGAAAAAGAGTTTTCGGATATCATTATGTCTTTGCGAATGGAGCAAGAGACGACGCAGGAAGAGCCCGAGGCGGAGACGGCAGAGGAGAGGGGCGAGGAAAGAATCCAGCCTGTTAGAGAGCCGATGATAGTTCCGCTGCAGATCATTGATTCTTTGGAACCAACAGGAGATTCCTTTATGAATCCGATACAAGAAGGAGAACCGGATGATGGAGAGGAAACAGATGCCTTTGATGGAGGAGACACAAAGCCAAAAAAAGAGTACGCCGCCAGCGCCTGAGGAGGCAGTGCGAAAGATCCCGCAGGAGGAATGGGAAGCAGTGGCTGAAGCGCTTCTATTTTCTGCAGGAGACAGCATTGCCCTGGTACACATTGCGAAGACGCTGGGCGTGGATCCGCAGACGGCGCAGCGGGTTATAGAGGGACTGGCGGCAAAGTACGATGAACAAAAAAGGGGAATTCGGGTCATCCGTGTGGGGCGCGCGTATCAGATGACCAGTCGGCCGGAGTATTATCCGTACATTGGCCAGCTGTACAAGTCAGAGGCCGCGTCGATTCACCTGACGGATACGCAGTTAGAGATTCTGGCAATCATTGCCTATAGACAGCCGATCACTAAAATGGAGATCGAGGAGATTCGAGGGGTTCGCTCGGACGCGGTGGTGAATCGTCTGATGGAATACGGTCTCATCGAAGAAAAAGGACGATTGAAAGCGCCGGGAAGGCCCGTGCAGTTTGGCACTACGGAAGAGTTTTTGAAGTTCTTTGGTATCGAAGATTTGAGGCAGATGCCGCATCTTGCAGAAGCCATGGAGGATAAGCAGGCGGAACAGGCACAGCTTTCGTTGGAACTGGCGGATCTGACGATTATGCCGGATACGGAGGACGAAGAAACAGAATAAAACATAGAGGATATGGGGTCATGGAGAGAGTCGAGAGAGAATGGATCACAGGGTGGGAGTTTTCTAAGGAAAATGAAAGGGAGTATCATGCTGTCGAACTGCCGCATGATTGGGCGGTGGACGCTCCTTTCCGTCCGGAGATCGAAGGGGGAGCCTCCCAGGGATACCGAGATAGGTGGGGCACAGGATGGTATAGAAAGCGTTTTCAGGTGGATCAAAAGCCGGGCGTACAGTATGCGCTGTATTTTGACGGTGTTTATGAGAATAGTACGATCTGGGTGAATGGAAGGGAAGCAGGCGGCTGGAAGTATGGATACAGCAGCTTTCGCATAGACATTACATCATTTCTTGAGGCCGGAGAAAATGAGATCCGGATCCGGGTTGACAACAGTGCGCGTCCCTCGGACCGCTGGTACAGCGGAGCGGGAATCTATCGCAAAGTGTGGTGGCAGGAGAGGCCGTATGGAGGTCTTCAGGATGAGAAGATAGACATTCAGACGGTCATAGAAGAGGGACGCGCCTTGATCCGCGTGGGATACGACGAAGAGATTCCACTGCGGGTGAAGATGGCAGACCAGGAGAGTCCGATCTCTCCTTGCGGCTATGTTCTGGTGGAAGTGGAAAATCCGCATCTCTGGTCAGCGGAGGATCCTTACTTATATGATCTTGTGATCGAGAGATGGAGCGATCGGGAGAAGATTGACAGCCTTCACCAGAAGATTGGTTTACGGCAGGTGGAATGGAGGCCGCGGGAAGGGCTGTGGATCAATGGAAAGCGCACGCTGCTTCGGGGCGTGTGTGTGCATCAGGATGTGGCCTGCTGTGGAATCGCGGTAAAAAAAGAGCTGTGGCGAGATCGGCTCAGAAAACTTAAGGAACTGGGGTGTAATGCCTTGCGGCTGGCACACCATCCATTTAGCCGGGAGTTCTTGGATCTATGCGATGAGATGGGTTTCTATGTCTATGAGGAGAGTTTCGATAAATGGACGAGCGGCGCATATGGCCGTTATTTTGGGACCGAATGGAAGCGGGATCTGGACGCCATGGTGTTGCGGGACCGCAATCGGCCTTCTATCATTATGTGGGGCGTGGGGAACGAGGTGGAGAATCAGGGCCAGGCGTCGATGCTGAACCATTTGAAGAATCTGGTGTATGCCGTTAAGGATCTGGATAGCGCACGGCCTGTAACCTATGCGATGAATCCGCATTTCAAGAGAGTGAGCGGGATCGATGCTTCGAGGGTCAAGGATATTCAGAAATTTGTGGACGAGGAAGACGATCTTGAGATCTACGATCCGGCGGAAAAGATCGAACGCATTCGAAAGATCGGACAAATTGTGGATGTGATTTCCTGCAACTATCAGGAGCCCTGGTATGAGGCGATTCACGAGGCGATGCCTGATAAACTGATCCTGGGGACGGAGGTATATCCGTATTTTCTGGGGGATCCGAATCAACTGCAGAATTTTACTATGAGGAATCCTTCTTTAGTGCCGTCCGAGTATCCGTATGTGGTGGGCAGCATGATCTGGACAGGCTATGATTATCTGGGAGAGGCCATGCAGTATCCTTCCAAAGGTTGGAGCGGCTCTTTGCTTCGTACTGATGGTGTGCCCCGGGGAGCCTATTATCAGATCCAAAGTTATTGGACTGAGGAACCGATGGTGCATTTCGCGGTATTGGACTACAGTATGGGGACGGAGTGCGTGAAGGAGCATTGGGACAGTCCACCTTATCTGACACACTGGGATTTTCCCCAGTATCTGCGTGCGGTGATCCCTTATCGTGTGGTCACGAACTGTGAGGAAGTGGAGCTATATCTGAATGACAAAAGATACGTATTGCCCCGGCCGACAGAATGTCCGAATCATATGATTTCTGGTTTCCTTCCTTATATGCCGGGGACAGTTCGTCTTGTTGGGTATCGGGAGGGACGAGCAGTCTGTGAGCAGAAGATCACAACGCCGGCCGCACCGTATCGGCTGCAATTCGAGGATGAGGCGCTTCGCGTGTTTTTACGCAAGGGAGAAGAGCGGCTGTTTCATGTCTGCGCGGCAGACTCGCAGGGAATCCCCTGTATTCGGGCAGAGGGACGCGTAACCTTCCAGGGAGAGGGTGCTCTTCGTGTCTTGGCTGTGGACAACGGCAGCCTGCTCAATGAGGAGCCCTATCATCAAGCGTCGGTTTCGCTGTATCAGGGCGGCGCGAGTGTGCTGGTACGCCGGGAAGGTGGCGGACAGGGTGTATTGCGTGCAGAATGCGAAGGTCTACAGGAAGCGAAACTTATATTTGTATTCTCATAAAGGAGGACATCATATGCTATACATTGGAATCGATTTGGGAACATCGGCGGTCAAGCTGGTACTCATGGAAGGCAGCGGAAGTATCCGGAAGATCGTTTCGAAGGAGTATCCATTGTATTTTCCGCATCCGGGATGGTCGGAGCAGAATCCGGAGAATTGGTGGAACGCAGTGCAGGAGGGAATCAGGGAGCTGATTTGCGATCAGGAGAAAGATCAGATTGCAGGCATTAGTTTCGGAGGACAGATGCATGGGCTTGTAGCCTTAGATCAGGACGATCAGATCATCCGTCCGGCGATTCTCTGGAACGATGGCCGAACGGTGCAGGAGACAGAGTATCTCAATACAAAGATCGGCAAGGAGAAGCTGTCCCAGTATACGGCCAATATTGCGTTTGCGGGATTTACAGCGCCGAAGCTCTTGTGGATGAAAAAACAGGAACCGGAGAATTTTGGGAAGATCTGTAAGATCATGCTGCCTAAGGATTACATTGCCTATCAGTTGACAGGCGTATATTGTACGGATTATTCCGATGCGTCCGGCATGCTGCTGCTGGATGTCAAGAACCGATGCTGGTCCGCGGAGATGATGGAGATTTGCGGGATCCGCAGGGAGCAGCTCCCGGACCTGTATGAGAGCTATGAGAAGGTCGGTGAGGTAAAACCAGAGCTGTGTGAGAAGCTGGGATTACCGGCGCATGTCGTCGTAGCAGCAGGAGCGGGGGATAATGCGGCGGCGGCTGTTGGTACCGGTACGGTGGGAGACGGACAGTGCAATATTTCTCTGGGAACTTCCGGCACGATCTTTATCTCCAGCCAGGATTTTCGAGTAGACGAGAATAATGCGCTGCATGCCTTTGCGCACGCGGACGGACACTATCATCTGATGGGCTGTATGTTGAGCGCGGCCTCTTGCAACAAATGGTGGATGGATGATATTATTGGCACGAAAGATTATGCGGGAGAACAGGCTGCCATTCAGAGATTGGGGGAGAATTCTGTGTATTTTCTGCCTTATTTGATGGGAGAGCGCTCTCCACATAACGATCCGAAGGCACGGGGAACGTTTACAGGGCTCAGCATGGACACCACCAGGGCTGATATGACGCAGGCGGTCTTAGAAGGTGTAGCTTTTGCGATGCGGGATTCTTTCGAGGTGGCGAAGAAGCTGGGAATACAGATTGAAAAGACAAAGATCTGCGGCGGCGGCGCTAAGAGTCCGTTATGGCGCAGGATCCTGGCGAATGTACTGGGGATTGCCGTGGAGATCCCGGCTTGTGAGGAAGGACCGGGATATGGCGGCGCGATTCTGGCAGCCGTCGCCTGCGGAGAGTATGCTTCCGTGGAAGAGGCTGCGGAGAAACTCATTCGAGTAGTGGATACGGTGGAGCCAGAGCCGGAACTCTGCGCAAAATATGAGAAGCGTTATGAGACTTTTAAGAAGATCTATCCTGCATTGAAGCCGCTGTTCCAGTCGATGGAATAAGTTCTTTGTTTGATTCATAGACTGAAAATAAAGGCAAAACAGGGGAAATTCGGCATTGAAACGATGGATCGGATGTTTTTTGTGCGTATGCCTGATAGGCCTATGGACTCCGGCAGTACAGGGGCTTGCTGTTTCTGAATTGAATGCGCTTTCTGCGGTCGTGATGGAAGCCTCTACCGGCCGGATTTTGTATGAGAAGAACGCGTATGAGGAACGAGCAATCGCCAGCACTACCAAAATCATGACTCTGATTGTAGCGCTGGAGGAAGGGAACGAAGAAGAGATTGCAACGGTGAGTGAACTGGCGGTCTCACAGCCTAAGGTCAAGATGGGAATGACAGTGGGAGAACAGTATAGGCTCAAAGATCTGTATTATCTGATGATGCTGGAATCCTGGAATGATACGGCGGTCGTGATCGCCGAACATATCGGAGGATCGGTGGAGGCCTATTGCGAGAGAATGACGGAAAAAGCCCGGGAGATTGGCGCGCTGCATACGCAGTTTAAGACGCCAAATGGTCTCGATGCGGAGGGACATTATTCGACGGCGGCGGACATGGCTCGTATTATGGCGTACGCGATGCAGAACGAAGAATTTTGTGAGATTGTGAACACAGAAAGCTATACCATGAGTACGACGGATGGCAATAGCCGCAGCGTGACTGCGCACAACCATAATCCGCTTCTGGGCGTCTTTGAGGGAACGAATGGGGGAAAGACCGGATATACGGACGAGGCCGGTTTATGTCTTGCGGCAGCGGCCGAGCGGGATGGCGTACAACTTGTGGCGGTCGTTCTTGGCAGCGGGTGGCCGCCCCATTCTAATTATCGAGTAGAGGATGCGGAAAAGCTTCTGACGCTGGGTTTTACAGAATATGGCTTTAAGACGCTGATCGAAGAAGGGGCGCCGGTTACTAAGACGATCGATGTGACCGGCGGAACCGTCGATTATGTGACGACGCATGTGACAGAGGATTTTTCGTACTATGTAGCGGAAGAGGATGACATCCGGCTCTCTTACGATATTCCGTATTCGATTCCCGCGCCGGTAGAAGCGGGGGACATCGTGGGCGCCGTAAGCATTTATGTGAATGATACGCCCGTGGGGGTACTGGAACTTGCTGCGGATCAATCCTGTGAGCGGCGGACGCATTCTTATTATTGGGAGCGTCTATGGAGGAGTTTTACATTTTTTATCACACCAATTTGAGAAGAAGAGGAGAGGACCATGGAACAAGGGATCAGATTGCAGAAATACATGGCGGAAGCAGGAATCGGTTCTCGCAGAAAATGTGAGGAGTGGATTGTAAGAGGAATGGTACAGGTCAATGGCAGCGTGGTGACAGAATTGGGAACACGGGTGAATCCGAAGAAGGACATAGTCTTTTTTCGAGGAAAGCCTGTGGAACCGCCGTCAGAGATGCGTACGACCGTACTGCTGAATAAGCCGGCGGGATATGTGACGACGAGCCGCGATCAGTTCGGACGTCCAGATGTATGCGATCTGGTTAAGATTCCCGGAAAGAGACTATATCCGGTGGGACGACTGGATTATCAGACGACAGGTCTTCTGCTTCTGACAGATGATGGAGATTTGGCCTATCATCTGACGCATCCGAAACATCATATTCCTAGGGTGTATGAGGCTCGCGTCAAGGGGGTGCCGGATCAGGCTGCGATTTCCCGCCTGGAGAGGGGCGTGCGGCTGGACGACGGATATAAGACCAAACCAGCGCGCGTCCGGATTCTGAAGCAGGAGACAGACAGCGCCATCATAGAGTTTACATTGTATGAAGGAAAAAACCATCAGGTACGCCGTATGGCGAAGGCGGTGGGATATCCGGTACTGCGCCTGCGGCGGGTAGCTATGGGACCGCTAAAACTCGCCGATCTTCCAGAGGGAAAATATCGAATGCTGACAGAGAAAGAGGTCGTGATGCTGCGAATAGCCTCTGGGATAAAGGAGTGAACAAGGAATGAACCGATATATTGTAGAAGAAGCGGATCTTGCGTATAATCTGCAGAAAATAAAGAAGAGTACATCGCTCGAGATCATCGGTGTTGTCAAGGGAAACGGCTATGGCATGGGTCTCGAGTATCTAGCACGGTTTCTGACAGAGCACGGTGTGCGGATGGTGGCAGTCACGGAGTTGGCCGATGCGCAGCGTCTGCGGGATCAATATATGGATCAGCCGATCTTGCTGATGCGTTCTACGCCGCTTCCGGAAGAGGCGGAAAGAATATTACGTCTGGATTGCACGGCTACGGTGGGTTCCCTGAAGAGCGCATGGGTCTTGAATGAAGCGGCCGCTTCGCATCAGATTCGTGTGAAGGCGCATATTAAAATCGATACAGGCTTATCCCGATTCGGTTTTATCCCTTCTGAAGTGTCGGAGGCCGCAAGAGAACTCAAGAAACTGGAATGGATCGATTTTGAAGGTATCTATACGCATTTCAGCAATGCCTATGCCAAGGATGGATTGACCAGGCGACAATACGAGATGTTTCGGCAGGCTGTCGCGGAATTTGAAAAAGAGGGATTCTCGTTCTCTATGGTACATTGCGCGAATACGCCGGCGTTTTTTAATGAGGGGTCTCTTATTGAAGAAGGGATGACGGCGGTACGCATTGGTTCGGGGTGGACGGGACGCGTCATCACCTGGCAGCCTCACGGATTGAAGAAAGTCGGTGTAATTGCTAGTGATGTGCTCGAGGTACGAGAGATTCCGAAAGGAACTAAGGTAGGGTACAGCGGCGTTTTTACCGCTCCTAAGACTATGAAATTGGCAATCATTCCGATTGGCCATTCCGATGGGTTCGGCGTCGAGGGGAAAGATGACATGACGGATCTGAAAACTCTCGTGGAGACCATGATCTCGAAGCTGAGACGTTACCTGCGCCATGAACGCATGTCTGTGGAAATCGGAGGACATACTTATCCTGTGGTCGGATATGTCGGGCTGACCAGTATCGCCGTAGACGTCACTTCTTCCGATGTGAAGCCGGGCGATACGGTATACGCAGACGTATCTCCTCTATTTGTAAACCCTATGATGCAAAGAGAATATCGAAGATAGGATGGACTATTTTTCTTTTGTAAGATTGTGTCTTGCAAGTTGCCAGAAGATGGTTTATAATATATTTTGGTACAAAGTTGATTGTCCTGGACGATTGTTGTCTTTGACAATCTTTTGTCATACATCGGACTTGTAAATGACGCGAGTCCGGCATATCCATTTTTATATATTGGAGGTAGCGATGAGTACAATGGACAAGATTCAAGAGCTCAAAGCCAGTCGCAGCGCGGTAGAATCCGGCGCGAAGGCGGCAAGAGGACGGATTGCATCTCTGCTGGATCCCCAGAGCTTTGTTGAGATCGGTGCGTATGTAAAGAGCCGCAGCACAGATTACAACATGCAGAAAAAGGAGACTCCGGCGGATGGCGTCGTCACAGGCTATGGCACCATCGAGGATCGGCTTGTGTATGTGTAC
>CALBGL010000065.1 GCA_937892735.1 uncultured Clostridia bacterium
TTACGATTTCAATCTGATCCGGGAGGGGAAAGTACCGGATAACAAGCTGTATTGCGCGGGGATCGATGAAACGGGAATATTATTGGATGAACAATATTGGAGTGATACGAGGGACTACTATAAGGTCTATCGGATACCGACAACGGCAGAGGGAGAAGAAGAGCTGCTGATCGATGTTGTAAGAGATGTTAGCATGTTTAATGTACATGGGGAGTAATGCTTCAAGGAGGTACCAGATGCAGCGAATCAGATGGATTGGCTTAATCAGCATTTGTCTATTATTAGCCGGCTGTACGCAATCCAACGATGTATATACGGATGAGTATCTACCCGAGTATGATGTACAGTCAGCGTATAGCCAGATGGGCGGCAGTGTGAGCCGATACGACAATGTGTATTATATGAAGCAGGACAGTTGGCTCTTTTATTATGATGACGAAAGCAAAGCGTCCGGTAAACTTTGCGCGAAACCGGAGTGTTCCCATGATAATGAATCCTGTAATGCCTATGTGGGCGCGGCTTCGGGGATACAGGTGTATGACAGCATGATATACTGGGCCGATATCACATCCAGTTTAAATATCTGGCGGATGGATCTATCAGGGAATAGTCGGGAAATGGTGATGCAAAAGCCGATAGATAGTAGCGGAACGAAGATGAACGCGCAAGTGGTTTTGCATCGAGGATATGTATATTACAGTGAGATCGAGATAGAGATACAAAACGGACAAAACCAACAGACCTTTACACTAAGCCGATACGATTTGGCGCAGACAGAAGAAGAGCCGGAAATCTTATACCAGAGAGAAGATCCCCGGCTTGCAAACTATATTTGCCAATGGGATAGGAATCAGGTGTATCTTCTTTTAGATAGCAGTCTGGAAACGGGGGAGTATGCACGGACACTTTTGATTTGTGATTTGAGCAGTGGTCAGACAAAGGAATTGTGGAATGAGACATCTTTTTACTTCACAACAACGTTAATAGCCCGTGAGGGAGAATTGCACTTGTTGAGTACAAAGCTGGTAGAAGACAGGTGGTATCAGCATACAGTGTATTCTCTGGAGAAAGGAACATGGGAACTGCAGGAAGAAGGAGAGATTGCCGATACATGCCGATCGATCTTTCTCGTCGATGGTTTTTATGTATGGCGTATATTCCATGAAGATGAAGCCATGGGGTATGAAGTAGAGACCTGGGATCATGAGTCAGTGTATCAAGGAGAAACAGAAGGACTGATCACGCGCGTCGGAAAAGATGAGAACGGCGTTATTCTGACGGCAGATCGCTATCTTAATGAGAACGGCGCACAGTATCTTGTCATTCGGGTATCCGAAAAGGGAGAAGAGATATTGCTGTCTTATACGAAATAGAGCGGGAATCAATGGGGAAAGGAATTAATATGAGAAAATCCGTTCGGACAATGCGGTTTCTAACGGCGTAAAAAATATTGCGGCTATACGCAAATTTCCTTTGACTTTTAGATTAAAATGTGGTATAGTAATGTTTGCTAGTCCAAGCGCCATGAATATGGCATGCCCAGATAGCTCAGTTGGTAGAGCAGAGGACTGAAAATCCTCGTGTCACTGGTTCGATTCCGGTTCTGGGCATTTGTGGGCCATTAGCTCAGCCGGTAGAGCACTGGACTTTTAATCCAGGTGTCTCGGGTTCGAATCCCGAATGGCTCACTGTTGCCGCCTCGTAAGGGGGCGGTTTTTATTTTGAGTGCATAGAAGGGAGTCTTTATGCGTATACGATATATGAAAGAAGCGCCGCGGATTCTGGAGGAAGCCCCCTGGGTAGTTCCGGATGGTATGGCGCTGCAAGGTCATTGGAGAGAACACTTTGATACGGAAGTCAGAGAACTCTGTCTGGAAATTGGCTGCGGAATGGGTCGCTTCATCAGCCAGATGGCGGTGCAGCATCCGGAGCAGGGGTGGATCGGTCTGGAACGGATCAGCAGTGTTTTAGCAAGAGGGATCAAGCGCTTAGAAAAGAGCGAAGAAGCGCGGATGAATCTTCGTTTTCTGCGGGGAGACGCTGTGGAGTTGAGGAATGTATTTGGACCGGGAGAGCTGGACCGGATCTATCTGAATTTCAGCGACCCATGGCCCAAGGAGCGGCACGCGAAGCGACGGCTGACAGCGCCATCGTATCTTGCGATGTATCGGATGATCCTGCGAGAAGACGGTTTGCTGCAAATGAAGACGGATAATGAAATATTGTTCAGATTCTCCTTAGAACAGCTGCAGACGCAGGGATGGCGAGTGCTGCAGGAGAGCTGGGATTTACATGGTGCGGGGATTCTGCCCGATAATGTGATGACAGAGTATGAAGAAAAGTTTACAAAGCAGGGAAAGAAAATTTGCTTTTTGCAGGCGGTTCCACAGGCGCTTGCAAAGGATTCATAAAAAGCACCTTGTTTGTCCCGCTTGCATATGATATGATAAAAGATGTCCACAGGAGGAAGATACCGATGGAACGGATCATTCATCTGTACCGGGCAGGGCATGAGGTGGGCGCTTACAGTTGGTCGCGTCTGCCGCTTCGAGAAGAGGCCATATTGGCGAGAAGCCAGGATCTGTTTGGTCATAGAAAGCCCTGTGCTAGGCAGCGAAGGGCGATTCGGACAGCGCTTCTGTTTGAACTCGAGCGCGCATTAGCATCCAGTGCGAATGGCAGACCGCCGCTCCTATGGAAGCGGTACGTACAAGCGCCGGAGTGTGACAGAATCCGATGGGGACAAAGATAAACCAAAGAATAGGGGGACACAAAGGATGAATTACAACCAATACGAGTATCCGATGCCGGAAGAGAAGAAGGTGCGGGTCATCACGGATACGGATGCCGCAAATGAAGGAGACGATCAGTTTGCCATCGTGCATACACTCCTGTCTTCTAAATTTGAGAACGTAGCCATGATCGCGGCCCACTTTGGCACACGCCACGATCATACGATGCAGGAAAGCTATGAGGAACTGGAGAGAATCTTCGGGAAGATGGGGATGGATCCTGCGGGCGTGGTGCTTCATGGCGCGCCGCATGCGCTGCCGGATGAGAATACGCCAGTAGACTCTGAGGGAGCCAGGAAGATCATAGAAGAAGCGATGAAGGAGGATACCAGACATCTATATGTGACATTTCTGGGACCATTAACCGATTTGGCTTCGGCCTATCTCATGGAACCGGCGATTGCGGGCCGGTTGACAGCCATCTGGATTGGCGGCGGCACGTATCCGATCGGCGCGCCCGAGTTTAACCTGGGGAATGATGTCCATGCGGTTAACGTGGTGATGGGGTCGGGGATTGAGCTATGGCAGGTGCCCAAGAATGTGTATGAGATGATGCCGGTTTCGATGGCGGAACTGGAATATCGGGTAAGCCGGTGCGGCGAGATCGGGAAGTATCTGTTCGACCAGCTTGTTGAATGTTCGCTGAAACCCAGTTCGCTGCATAGTGCGTTTCGGACGGGGGAAACCTGGGTGTTGGGTGATTCGCCGGCTCCGGGGTTGATTCTTTATGAGCATCGCTGGGAGTATGATCTCATTTCGGCGCCGCGTATCAGTCCAGAGATGACTTATATTCCGGGAACAGGAGAGAGAAAGATTCGTGTATACCGCCGTATTGATTCTCGGTTGATCCTGGAGGACATGTACTGTAAGTTGGCTCTTTTTGCTGAAAAGCACAAATAAGAAAGGTTGTGACAGATCATGAATAAAAGACGCTTGTCAGCGGTTTTTATGACCATTGTGATGCTTTTTGCGCTATCCTGCGGAAGCGGAGATCAGAGTTCATCCGGAGTGCAGGAGAGCAGCGCGGCACAGGAGACGTCCAGGCAGGAGGAATCATCCTTGGCGGAGGAGAGCGTGGCCGCGGAGTCTTCCGAGGCGTCTGTGCCAGAAGAGAACAGTGAAGAAGAGAGTGTGCCTGTAGTAGAACAGACGGGCAATCTCAACCCGCTGACGGGGTTGATGACCCTGAGCGATGAGGCGGTTGGCAAGCGTCCTGTCGCAATCGTGATCAACAATATTAAAGATTCGCTGCCACAGTATGGGATCGCGGGAGCGGATATTCTCTTCGAAATGGTAGCGGAGGCAGGGATTACACGACTTTTAGGCGTGTGGGGGGACTACACTCAGATTCCGAATGTCTGCTCAGTCAGAAGTTCTCGTCCCTATTTTGTGGATTTAGCGGCGGGTTTTGACGCGCTGTATATTCATGTGGGCGGTTCCCAGGCCGGATTAGACCGCATAGAGGAACTGGGGTTAGATCATTTTGACGGTCGATATACGGATCCGGATATCTTTGACAGAGATCCGAACCGTCTGGGCGTTTACGCTTATGAGCATACGATGTATGTGAAGGGCCCCAATATCCCGGCGCAGATGGAGGCATATGGGATGCGGACGGATCTGGGAGAGAACTATCAAGACACGGCGTTTTTATTCAATGATCCTGCGCATCCGGTCTCCAATACGGAGGAAGCCTGTGAGAAGATTACGATTCATTTTTCAGACGGGTATTATAGCACCTTTACGTATAACGCAAGCGATCGGCTGTATTATAAGGAGCATAGCGGAGAACCGCATATGGTGCAGGACACGGGAACGCAGCTGGCGTTTACGAATGTGCTGGTTTTAGAAAGTGATATCACTTCGTTAGACGGATATCGAATGAGTATCAATACGGAGGGCGGCACAGGTTATTATATTTCCAATGGTGTATTGCAGGAGATTCGCTGGCGCAAGGCCACGCCCTATGATCAGATTCAAATCACGGATGAGGATGGCAATGAGGTTGCGATCAACGCGGGAAAGACCTATATAGGGCTCACAGAGTACGACTCGGAGACCTTTGGATAAGGGGGCTCCTATGAAAAAGGAAAAAGTCATGCCTGTTGAGCGCAGTCGGTTTTGTCATCGGGTATATCTTGGTTTCTTGTGGGGATGGGGACTGTTGACAGTTTTACTGGTGGCATATGGCGCTTATGCGGCATTAGCGGCGCTGATACCGGCGGATGAGCTTTCTATGGGACTGACGGATACGGGGATGAAAGTGGGACTATCCTCTCTTCCGATCAATCTGGGTCGGGGAATTCCCTATTGGGCGATTCCGCGGAGCGGGGATCTGGCCAGCGCGGCAAACTGGATCTGGTTCTGGAATATTGTATGCGTCATGTTGTGGGAGATCCTGCCCATATGGTTTCTGTTGTATTGGGGAAAGGGTTTCTTCAGAGAGTGTACGCCAGCCGCGTATATGGAGCAGAAGCAGGAAGAAAGCGAAAAGCAGGGAGACGGACCGAGTGCGATCGGTATCATTGGTTGGGAGCCGATGGAGCAGATCTGGAATCGAAAAAACAGCCGGCGTCTTGGGCGGACGGGCTGTATGCTGCTGATAGTAGGTCTTTGTAAGCGGACAGTATGGCTGTTGACGCTTTCTCTGGGAGTATACGGCACATGGGATTTCAGTTGGAATCAGGATATGATCGAGTTTACAACCTGCGTCGTGGGAATCCTACTGTTATTGCTCGCAAGGTTCTGGAAAAAACAGGAGCAGCAAGAGAGGCTCCTTGTGAAGAGAATATCGAGTTCGGAAACCGAAGAATAATGGTGTATGTGGAAATTGAAAAAGGCTGGCGCTTTTCACGCCAGCCTTTTTTGTTGTGACCCCTTATATCTATCGATGATTATAAAATGAAAATGAATTAGAACTGTACCAGATCGCGAATCTTGATCGCCTGGCCGGAAGCGATGGACTTGTTAGCCGCAACGCCTGTCAGGATGGACATAGCGCCATCGACATAGCCGGCTGCTCTCTTGAACGGATCTTCCGGAGGATTCTCGCCGAAGATGTCTTCCAACATGACATTGTCGCCGCCGCCATGTCCGCCGACACCTCTTTCGACTTCTACTTCATATGGAGTTCCCCATATCGGGCAGACACGAATCGTCGCAGACTTCAGCGCACCCTCGTTATTGCGGTCGCCGCCAGCATTGATATAAGACTGCTCTACCTGCTGATACTCGATCCGGCCCTTAGAACCAGTGAAGGTAACCACAAAACCTTCCCACGGGCAGTAGGAATTCAGGGAATAGGACATCTGTGCGCCATTCTTGTACTCTACCAGTACGCTCATCGTATCCTCGATGCTGATATCATCACCGAATACGCTGCGGTCACGCAAATAACCGCTGTCGGCTTCCGCGTTCAGATAGAGACCTTCCATGCGTCCGCCATCTTTCAGATTGATCGCGAAGGGATCGTTCTTAGCGGCTTCACTACCATAGCAACGATAATAGAACTCACGTACGCCACGGCGCTCCGCGTTTTCCTTACCATAGAAATTACGCTTACCAAAAGCGAAAACAGTCTCAGGAGAGGTTCCCAACCAGAAGTTCACCAGATCGAAGTGATGGGTGGACTTATGTACCAGCAGACCGCCGCTGTTAGTCTTGTTTCTATGCCAACGGCGATAGTAATCAGCGCCATGCTTGGTATTCAGCAACCACTCAAAGTGTACGGAGAATACCTCGCCGATGGCATCGTTCATAATCAACTCGCGAATTTTCGTATTCGTGGGAGAATACCGATAGTTGAAAGTAACTCGCAGGTTACGGCCGGTACGCTTCTGCGTATCAATGATAGCCTGCGCCTTCTTCTCATCAATGGTCATGGGCTTTTCAGTGATGACATCGCATCCCAGCTCCATGGCGCGGATGATATATTGATGATGTGTACGGTCAATCGAGGTAACAATCACGATATCCGGCTTCGTTTCTTCGATCATCTTGTCGAACTCCGTATAGTTATAGGTAGGAACCGCGTGATACCCATAATCCTCGACAATCGTCTTGTTGGCGAAATCCATACGGGTCTGACTCAGGTCACAGAAACCTACCAGTTCGGAAGTCTCCTTATAGGTGGTTGTGATGGCCTCATAATACATTCTGGCACGTCCGCCAGTACCAACTTGTGCATAACGTTTTTTAGCCATATTGCTTTTCGCTCCTTTAAAAAAGATTGATGATTTGCGCCAATATTATGCATTTGGACATTTTCAGTATACGCAAGGCGCGTCATTTTGTCAATAGTTATGGAAAGTCTCGCAGCAAGATATGTTGTATGAGAAAAGAACAGGGCAAGGAATGAGGAGTGGATAGGATTTAAAAGAGATGTGGGAAATCTGTGTTTGGGGAGTGGAAAAACCATAATAAATATGATATACTAGGCGTAGCATGATAACTTTCAGGAGCCAGGAAACAGAGCCGTTTGGAGTTTGACGCCTTGGGGTGGGAGAGAGCTCCAAACGGGATTAAAATTATAGGATTCTGAAAAAAGACAAGAATGGAGGGCATACAGTTGAGCAATGAGGAATTGATTATGGCCATGTGTCGTTACGAGGCGGGATGCCCCAAGCGGGTGCAGCATTTCCTGAAGGTATATGCGTTTTGCCAGGTGATTGGCCGGCAGGAAGGAGTTCCCGCGCCAGTGCAGCAGATTTTGGAGACGGCGGCGCTTGTACACGATATTGGGATACGTCCCAGTCTAAAGAAATATGGCAGCAGCGCGGGAGTTTATCAACAGATGGAGGGCCCCGCGGAGGCAGAGAAGATGTTGGAAGAGCTGCATTATCCGGCGCAGATGATTGAACGGGTTTCGTATCTGGTAGGACATCATCATACGTATCAGGATATACGGGGGCTGGACTATCAGATTCTCGTAGAGGCGGATTTTTTGGTCAATATGTTTGAAGGGCATATGGATGCAGAACAGATCCGAGGCGTGCGGGAGAAGATTTTCCGCACCAGAACGGGCAAGAAGTTGCTGGATCAGATGTTTTTGCATCGGGTAGATGGATAATATAAAGGAGGATATGACAATGCAGACACAATTTCCCAAGGTAGAACTCCCTCAGATTCCACAGAGGGTATATCGCATCGAAGAGTATGGTGCGGTGAAGGGCGGAGAAGTATCGAATACGGAGGCCATCCGAAAGGCGATCGAAGCGGCGCATGATTCAGGCGGAGGCCGTGTCGTGGTGAGCGCAGGGATCTGGCTGACGGGCCCTGTGGAGCTTTTGAGCCATGTCGAGCTTCATGTGGAACAGGGAGGACTGCTGCTCTTCCATAAGCATGACGAAGAATACCCGCTGCTGCGCAGTAATTACGAGGGAGAAAGCCGGATCCGGGCGACCTCGCCGATCCACGCGATGGATCAGACGGATATCGCGATCACGGGCAAGGGTGTGATCGACGGAAATGGACAGTTATGGCGCATGGTGAAATCCATGAAGATGACAGCCAAGCAGTGGGAGAAGCTGACGAAGAGCGGCGGTGTGGTAGCGGAAGGTAATGACGGGCCGCATTGGTTCCCCTCGGAAGGCAGTTACCTGGGGCATAAGGTGCCCAACGTGGATCCGGACGACCTGGATTGGCAGGCGAAGGCCATGCAGTATTTCGATTATCACCGCCCCGTCATGGTGAATTTGGTTCGCTGCAAAAGGATTTTGATTGAAGATATCACGCTACAGAACTCTCCGGCATGGAACCTGCATCCGATTTTCTGTGAACATCTGACACTGCGCAACGCGATCATCCGAAATCCCTGGTACGCGCAGAACGGAGATGGATTGGATCTGGAGTCTTGCCGGTTCGTAGAGATTGATGGAACCAGTTTTGACGTGGGAGACGACGCCATCTGTATGAAGGCGGGCAAGAATGCTCCGGCGCGGAAGATTCCGATTCCGACCGAGTATGTGACGATCCGCAACTGCGTGGTGTATCATGGTCATGGCGGTTTTGTCGTAGGCAGTGAGATGTCCAGAGGAGTACGGCATATTCGTGTCAGCAACTGTCTGTTTATTGGCACGGACGTGGGAATCCGCTTCAAGAGCGCGCTTGGCCGCGGCGGCGTGGTCGAAGATATCACGCTGGAGGGCATCAATATGATCAATATCGAGAATGAGGCCATCATCTTTACCATGGGCTATACGGATGCCTTCGACAAGAATAAGGCGCAGACGGATGACGTGCCGGAATTCAAGAATATCACGATTCGCAACACGGTCTGCCGCGGGGCGGGACGCGCGCTGCGGATAGACGGTTTGGCACAGCTGCCGATTCACGATATCACCCTGGAGAACGTGGAATTGACGGCCAAAACCGGATTTTTCTGCCGGGAGGCGGAGAATATTTGTTTTCAAAACGTGACGATAGTAGACGAAAGGGATCCTGAACGGCGTTTGCATTATGATCAGGCGACGTTCGCAGGAGGGGACGCTTCGGAGTTCTAAAAAAGATATAGGGGGATAGCGGCATGGTGGACTGGAAGAAGATTACAAGACAGCATAAGGTCCATACCGATCTGAGGAGAGGATGGCTCGTTTCATATCTTGTCATTTTTTGTGTGCCGTTAGCAGCCTATCTGTTGATTTCATGGGTCACATTGGGCATCATTCGGAATCAGACCTATGATCTGAATGAGCAGGCTCTTCATGTGATTTCTGTGGCGGTGGATCATCAGGTGCAGAGTGTGGAAGAGATGGCGACGGAGATCTCCGCCAATACGATTCTAAACGAGATTCTTTCTATGGAACAGGAAACGGCTCAACACGAGTGGCGGCTGTATGAGCTGCAGAATGAGCTGATTTCCATGGTGAGCCGCAATTCCATGATCGAACAGATCTATATTTATTTCTATGACGGCAATTACCTTCTTTCCGATACGACAAAGGCAAAACCGGCCTACTTTTATGAGAACCAGTGTTCCGGCCTTGTTATGAATGAGAAGGAGTGGGAGACAGTTTTGCGTACACCGCATCGGAAAGAATATCAAGTCTGGGAGAATGGCACCGCTCGGCCGATTCCCGTGCTGCTGCTCAGCTTGCCGTTGTTTGACGGCGCGCCTAAGGCGACGATCTGTATCCAGCTTTCGCCGCAGAAGTTCTGGCAGGTAGTGGAGAGCAACGAGGATATGGCCATGGCCATTTATGATGGGCGGGAACGGCAGTTGTATCTGGAGTCTTATGAGACAGAGGCGAGTCCGGTCGTGCTGCAGTCGTCGGCAACGGGATGGCGATATGAGGCGTATATTGAAGACGCGGTTCTGGAGGCGCAGGAAGGATATGTCCAGATCATGAATGTCTGGGGCGTTTTTCTGGTGTTATTGGTGGGGGGAGCCGCGATATGGATTTTCATTCGGAGAAATTATAATCCCGTTCGATCGATAGTTGCCCGTTTTGAGCAGGTCTCAGATCCGAAGGCGAGGGAAGTAGGAGAGTATTCGTTTATCGAAAACTCACTGAATCAGCTGATTCTGCGAGTACAGGAAAACCGGGAAGAGATTCAGGAGCAATTGACGCTGATGGATCAGGCCTATATGATCTGCTTTCTGATGGGACAGTGTCCAAAGGGGATTTCCATGCGAGAACAGCTGCGAGTATGGGGATTTGAAGAATCCGCGATGTTCAGCGTGTTGATTTTGGAGTCCGGACAACCGCTGACTGTATCGCGAGCCGCGGAGATTCTGGCGATTGGAGCGGAGGAGTCCTGCCTGTACTTTGGCCGTGGGGTAGAACTGAATGGCCGCGTTGTTTTCATGATTGACGCCAACAGCGGGGATGAGGAGAGCAGAGGGCAGGTTCGGGACCGGCTGCTGGAACAGGACGCAGAAGCGAGGCTGGCCTGGAGTAGTCCCTATCCGGGAGGTTCTCGGTTGGTATACGCTTATGAGGAGGCGCAATATATTCTGCATGGTGCGGAAGAGGGATGGACTGGCATTCTGACGTTGCAGCAGATGCAGCAGCGGGAGAACCAGTTCATTCAGATTCCCAATGAATTAGAAAAAAGATTGGCACAGGCTGTGAAAAACAAAAATGTGGACGCGCTGGAAGACGCGGTAGAACGGTTATGGTCTGCCTGTGTGGAAGCGCGCGCGGCCTCACTGGTCGATGCGAAAACGGCGGCGATGGCGATTTATAATCTGGTCTATGGAATCTGTCAGATTCATCCGGGTACTTATTCCAGACAGGAGATGCTGGCCTTTCGCAATATTCAGGCGCGGCCGCAGAGTTATGAAGAAGTGAAAAAAGCGTTGCAGGCGGAATTGCGGCGTATTGTAGTGCGGGAGGAAGAGAGGAACGTCAGCCGTGACGAACAACTGGTAAAGCGCATGCAAGAATATATTGACCAGCATTACGCGGATGTGCTGCTGAGCGTGGACAGCCTGTGCCAGGTCTTTCACCGTGCGCCGTCGGGTGTGAATAAGGCATTTAAAGAGGTGATGGGGCATGGACCGCTGCATTATATCAATTATCGCCGGATTCAGGAAGCGAAGCGTATTTTCATCGAGAGCGGCGGCATGTTATCGGCCAGTGAAGTGCTGAAGCAGGCGGGCTATACAAACCTCAACACTTTTACAAGGGCCTTCAAGAAAAATGAAGGGATCACGCCAGGACAATTTAAGGATGCCATTTGGCAGGCGAATCAGGGTGTTATCCAGAAAGTATGAGAGGATGTCAAAATCACAGGAGTGATGCAAGGCATCCTCTTTTTTGTGGAAAAAATGATGAATGAATGGGGAATATGAAGAAGGGGAGAATGAAAATATAACAAGTAAAAATGGGAAATGTGGAGAAAATGTCGCAGAATTAACGAAAGAGAACATTTATCTTTTTGGCGAGATGTGATACGCTGGTTTCAACGGAAGACGATCTTCTAAAAACGAAAATGAAGGAGGTATTGGTATTATGAAGAAGACGATTTCCTGGATGCTGGCGTTATTGCTTCTCATCGGAGCCCTGGCCGGATGTTCCGGCGGCGGTGAAGAAAGCAGCGTACCGCAGGAGAGCGCGAGCGGCAGCACCTCGGAGAGTGTGCAGGAAGCCTCGGAGGAAGAAGAGAAGGTAGGGCCTGAGTTTTCCTATCCGATGGATGGAACGGTCACGTTGACGATGAACAGAGAGGCGTACGATCTTGAGGACATTCCGGAGTATGCGCGGGATTACTACTATTGGGAGGTATTACAGGAGAAGACAGGCATTCAGCTTGAGATGATCGGCGCCGCGTCGGGGCCGTATGATACAACGCAGGAGTTTCTGCTTCTTCTGGCATCGGGGGAGTATCCGGACATGTTTGTCTGTAACTGGGTGTCGTTCCCGGGAGGTCCGGGTGCGGCTCTGAATGACGGATATATTCAGACTCTGGATCAATATGTGGAGTATTTACCGAATTTCACACAGTTTTTATCGGAGAACCCGGATATTGATAAGAGCATTCGAACCGATAACGGAGAACTTTATGCGGCGCCATGGCTGCGGCAGGAAGGGACGGATGTAGAGACGGGTCTGGTGGTCCGTAAAGATTGGCTGGACCAGCTAGGGATGGAGGTCCCAACGACCGTAGATGAGATGCATGAAGTGCTCACTGCGTTTAAGACGGAACTGGGAATTGTCAGTCCGATGACATTTGAACTTCGCTGGCTCTGGCTGGAGACCGCAGCGGCTTCCCTGAGCTCGCCTTATGGGGTAGTATATCCGTATTATGTGGATGATAGAGAAGTTAAGTTTGGGCCGTTGGAAGAGGGATATAAAAACTTTATTCAGATGATGGCGGAATGGTATGCGGAAGGACTGTTGGATACGGACTTGGCCACGGTCGATAAGAGCACGGTGCAGGCGAAGTTTTCTAATGGAGAAGCGGGAGTCGCGATTCAGCAGAGTGGAAACGTGCAGAACTGCTATGATGTGTTGAAAGAAGCGAATGAAGGCTATGACGTGGCAGCGGTCCCATCCCTCGTTATGAACGAGGGAGACACACCGGGATTTAGCCATTATCGACTGATTTTTGATGGTGGCTTTGAGGTGACAATGAGCACGCAGACCGAACATCCGGATGTGGTATGCCGCTTTATGGACTACTTGTTCAGCGAAGAAGGCGATATGCTCACAAATTACGGGACGGAAGGCGTATCCTATGAAGCCGATGAGGATGGAAACTTTGTAAGTTTCACGGATGTGATCTCAAATGCACCGAATGGAGACTCACCGTCAACCGCTCGCTATTATTTTGCAAACTATCATAACTGGGCACATCAAGGTAAGGATATGGATTATTATGATTCTGACTATATCCGAGGCGTAAAGGAGACCTGGAAAGCGCAGATGGCAGACCACGTGTTGCCTTCTATCACGCATACGACGGAGGAGACGAGTGTAATCTCCGCGAAATATTCTACACTGGATACGTATTGCAGAGAGAATATTACGAAGTTTATCCTGGGAACTTCTTCCATGGACGAATGGGACGGATTCCTGGATGCGATCCGGTCTTTGGGAGCGGAAGAGATTCTGTCTCTGAAGCAGGCGGCGTACGACCGCTATATGGCACGGTAAATTTAGGGGGATTGCGGGGAGAGATCCCCGCAATCGATCTATTGGCATAGGAGGTGTTGTATTTGGGTCACGGTTCTTTTGGACGGCGGGCGGCTAAGGATATGAAACGCAACTGGCCGTTATACTTAATGGTTCTCCCGGTTGTGATCTTCTATATTTTATTTTGCTATAAGCCGATGGTCGGTATCATCATCGCATTTAAGGATTATAAACCGAATCTGGGAATCTGGGGCAGCCCCTGGACTAGTCAGCATGGATTGTACCACTTTATCTCGTTTTTTGATTCCATCTTTTTTGCGCGTGTCTGCATCAATACGATTATGATCAGCCTGTACTCGCTCGTGTTTGGATTCCCGGCGCCGATTATTCTGGCGCTCCTTATGAATGAATTGAGAAGCCAGAAATTCAAGCGCGTAGTACAGACCATTACATACTTTCCGCATTTTGTATCGACGGTTGTCATTTGCGGTATGGTTCGACAATTCTGTCTGTCCGACGGCCTGTTTAATGAGATTGGTTCCTGGTTTGGTGCGCAGCCGCAGTCGCTCCTGCAGGTTCCGGAATATTTCCGTACGATCTATACGGCTACCGGCATATGGCAGGGAGTGGGCTGGAGCAGTATTATCTACCTGGCGGCAATCGCGGGGGTGGATATGGGACTGCATGAGGCTGCGGCACTGGATGGCGCGGGACGTTTCCGCAGGATCTGGCACATCACGCTGCCGAGTATTAAACCGACGATTGTGATTCTGCTCATCATGCAAATCGGCGGGATGATGAGCGTGGGCTATGAGAAGA
The DNA here is from genome assembly GCA_937892735.1 of uncultured Clostridia bacterium. GTDB lineage: Bacteria > Bacillota > Clostridia > Lachnospirales > Bianqueaceae > Faecimorpha. The sequence continues at coordinate 14,189 of CALBGL010000065.1, forward strand.
TTATTCTATTGTATAATGAATCGATTTATGAGACGGCGGATGTGATCTCGACGTTTGTCTATCGACGTGGACTTCTGGAGTTTAACTGGAGTTTTTCTACGGCGGTAAACCTGTTTAATTCGGTGTTGAATTTCATTCTGGTCTTTACGGCGAATGCGATCAGCCGTAAGGTCACAGAGACGAGTCTGTTTTAAGGGGGTGTCAGAATGGTCGAGCGAAAAACAATCGGGGAACGGGCGTTCAATCTCTTTAATGTCCTGTTTTTGATTCTGCTGTCGATGATCATGTTGTATCCGATGCTGTACGAGATCTTCGTGTCGCTGAGCGAACCGCTGGCGCTTTTTTCACATCGCGGATTGATGTTCGCGCCGCAGGGGTTCAGCTCCTACGCGTATGAATGGGTGCTTCAGAACAATGAGGTATGGACAGGATACAAGAATACGATTTTCGTCATTATAGTAGGACTTGCGGTGAATCTGTCCCTGACCAGTCTGGGCGCCTACTTCCTGACGAGACGCAATGTGATGTGGCATAAGCCCATCATGATCATGATTCTTATCACCATGTATTTTTCCGGCGGGATGGTGCCCTTTTTCCTGACGGTCAAGGATTTAGGGCTGTATGATAGCTTGTTTGCGTTGATCTTCCCGACGGCCATCAGTACTTATAATATGATTCTGTTGCGGTCTTATTTTACCAGTATTCCGGAGAGTCTGGTGGAGTCCGTCTTTATTGATGGGGGCGGGCATTTCACAATCCTGTTTAGGATCTTCATTCCTCTGTCTCTGCCGGCGATGGCGGTCATGGTGCTTTACTATGGAGTGGGACATTGGAACACATATTTTAACGCGTTGATTTTCATTAAGAGTAAAGAGAAATTCACGCTGCAGCTGGTTTTACGGAAGATGTTGATCGAAGGTTCCAATCTGGATGTAGATCAGCAGACGGCGGAATATGAACAGGTGGTGGAAAGTATCAAGGCGGCGATGGTCGTGGTTTCAACCTTGCCAATCCTATGTATCTACCCGTTTTTGCAGAAGTATTTTGTAGGGGGGATTATGATAGGCTCCCTGAAAGAATAAAACCGGATGAGATCAGAAAAGACCGTTGCAAAATGCCTACGATGTCTCACCATTTGCACAGGATAAGAGAGTGCGATCTCTTAAGGAGTTCCGTAAATACACGGACTCCTTTTTCGTTTCCAAAACATTCCATAAAGGCATTGCGATTTCACAGTCCATAGCTTCTCATTGGTCTGGCAGAGAAAATGTTACATCGCTCATACAATAATGAGAATGTCGCGAAATCATCCGCTTTGTTCCAGACTCTGTTTTTTATTCAAAAAGAAGCAATGGCGCCTTTGCATATGATATTACCAGAGCTGATTTTCACCAAGCTCTAAGCAGATGTCTGTGTGGGTAAACTCTTTCTGGTGGAGACGGGCTCGCGCGGAATAGAATGCGCCGACGGTGACCAGATGGAGAGAATCGCTGCGGAAGGGATTCTCTCGTGTGCCGCCTACGAGACAAGCCCCGGGAATGGGGGGCCACCCGTTCTTTGCATAGAGAGGAACCAGGGATGGAGTACAGGTGAAGAGGCAGAGATCCGCGCCCTCCTGCTGTATCAAGGCGGCGGCCTGGCGCAGTAGCCGAGCCGCGTATCCGCGGTGCCGATGGGCTGGATGGGTAACCACCTCACTGATACCATACACTCGATAGGAGATAGCCCGATGATGCAGAACTGTGTGGCGGATCGCGACATGGCTCAGCGGCGTGTTGTCCTCTGACAGGAGGACGAAGGATGTCACATAGGTGTCTGGTTCCACGGGGAAGACACCGGTATCATCCGGGCCGGGCGGCCAGGCCATGTTTTCCAGGGCAAGCAGTTGTTCGCGTAAAAGCGAGGAAGAGAGATCCTGCGGATATCGAAGAATCTGTAAATGAGACATGTAAACGCACCTACTTTGCCCATATTGTACCTGAAAAAGTCGGCGTTGAAAAGAGGGATAAAATGGAGTTGTATAGGAAAGGGGAATATTGTATAATAGGCGTAGCGGGGCAGAGGTTGCTGCTTATGCTTGAGGTATAACGAAATCATACAGAATCTTAAAAAGATCAAGGAGGTCACAACATGATACCAGTACCGATGGAGCAGGTGAAACTTACAGATGATTTCTGGGGACGCTGGACGGAGACGGTGAGAACCAGACTCATCCCATACCAATGGGAGGCGTTGAATGATCGAGTCGAGGGCGCTGCGCCCAGTCACTGTATCCGGAATTTCCGTATTGCCGCAGGGCTCGAAGAGGGGGAGTTTGGCGGAAAGGTCTTTCAGGACAGCGATGTGGCAAAATGGTTAGAGGCAGTGGCCTATTCGCTGCTGCAGCATCCCGATCCAGAGCTGGAACAGACGGCGGATGCGGCGATTGATCTGATTGTCAGCGCGCAGCAGCCGGATGGGTATCTGGATACATACTATATTATCAATGGATTGGATCAGCGGTTTACCAATCTGCGGGATCAGCATGAGCTATACTGCGCCGGTCATATGATCGAGGCGGCAACGGCATATTACCGTGCGACAGGGAAACGGAAGCTATTGGACGCGATGATTCGCTATGCGGACTTGCTATGCCGTGTGTTTGGGCCGGAGGAAGAACAGCTGCGTGGCTATCCGGGCCATGAGGAGATTGAACTGGCGCTGATGAAGCTGTATGACATCACGCAAGAGGAGAAATATATGCAGCTCGCTTCCTTTTTTATAGAGGAAAGAGGCCGAGAGCCGCGCTATTTTGAGCAGGAAAAGCACACAATGACGCGGAAATGGCTGGATTTCCATATGAAATATCAATATAATCAGAGCCATCTGCCGGTGCGGGAGCAGACGGAAGCGGTGGGACACGCGGTTCGCGCGATGTATCTGTATGCGGGGATGGCGGATGTGGCCAGACAAAAGCAGGATGCAGAGTTGTACAGCGCGTTGAAGACGATCTGGAAGAACCTGACAAGGCGCAGGATGTATATCACGGGATCCGTCGGATCTTCGCATTATGGAGAGGCATTTACCTTTGATTATGACCTGCCCAATGATACGGTGTATGGGGAGACGTGCGCGGCGATAGGTCTCGTGCTTTTTGCCAGGAGAATGCTGATGATAGAGCCCTTGGGGGAATATGGCGACGTGTTGGAGAAAGCCTTATATAACGGCGTCATTAGCGGTATGAATCTGGAGGGGAATCGCTTTTTCTATGTCAATCCTCTGGAAGTGGTGCCGGAGGCTTGCGAGAAAGACGAGGAAAAACGCCATGTCAAGCCGCAGAGGCAGAAATGGTTTGGGACCGCATGCTGTCCGCCGAATCTGGCCAGGCTGATTGGTTCGCTGCCGGATTATATCTATGGTACGGATGCGAAAGATCGAATCTATGTGCATTTGTATATTGGCAGCCAGGTAGAAGTTTCCCTGGGATCAAGAAAAATTCGATTGGCGCTGAAAACGGAATTCCCATGGGATGAGTTGACGACGATACAGGTGGAGACAGGGGAGCCGACGGAATTCGAAATCGCGCTGCGGCTGCCGGGCTGGTGCAGGAAGTATACGCTGTGGGTCAATGGGGAAGAGCAACCGGCAGAATGCCGCGATGGATATCTATATCTGCGCCGATGCTGGCGAAGCGGGGATAAGGTACAAATTCGCCTGGCGATGCCGGTAATGGTCATGCAGGCCAATCCCAGGGTGAGAGAGGATATTGGGAAAGCGGCCTTGATGAGAGGCCCGATTGTCTATTGCCTGGAAGAAGCAGATAATGGGAAGGATCTGCATCGGATCCGAATGCGTGCGGACGCGGCGTATCAGATCGAGCATTGTCCAGATCTCTTGCAGGGGGTGACGCGCATTCGCGCGCAAGGAGAGATTCTTTCGCCTTGGGAGGAGGATTCGTTATACGCAGGAAGCCATACAGCGCGCTATGAGGATAGAGAGCTCACCTGGATTCCGTACTACGCCTGGGCGAACCGAGGTCTAGGAGAGATGCGTGTCTTTGCGTGGGTGAGATCATGAAGCCGTGGGAGATGGGGCCTCTGCACCCGGCTGGGGACAGACCCTATCTCCTGGCCGGAGACACCCCCTTTTTTTGGCTGGGCGATACAGCCTGGCTCATGGTGCAGAAACTGAAACGGCCGGAGATAGAACAATACTTGCGCAATCGAGCAGAGAAAGGATTTAACGTTATTCAGACGAGCATCTATCATTGGCATGAGGATACGAATGCCTATGGAGCGCATGCCTTTTATAACATGGATCTGTCAAGGCCCTGTCTGGAGGGAATGTTTACCTATTGGGATCTGCTGGATTTTATCGTAAAGACGGCGGAGCGCTATGGAATCTATATGGCGCTTCTGCCGCACTGGGGCGGCGTTTATCGGGATGGACAGATTACGAGGGAGCAGATGGAGGAGTATGTCGCGTTTCTGGCGGCGCGTTACCATGACGCGCCCAATATCATCTGGGTTACTGGCGGAGATGTCCGCGGCGACGAAGGCTATGAGTATTGGCGCCGGATGGGACGGATACTTAAAAGCTGCAATCCGGACCAATTGGTATGTTATCATCCGTTTGGCAGAACGACCTCGATCGACTATTTTCCGCAGGAGGACTGGCTGGATATTCATATGTTCCAATCGGGACACAGCCGATATGACCAGTGGGAGCAAGATGAGATCGTGGACAGAGGGCTGGATACCTATCGTTTTGGAGAGGACAACTGGCGCTATGTTCGCCGTGTCTATGAGATGACGGGCGGCATGGTTCCGGTGCTGGATGCGGAGCCCTCCTATGAAAACATACCACAGGGATTACTCAGCGCTGCAGAGCCTCTCTGGCGCGATGAGGATTGCAGACGATATGCGTACTGGTCCGTATTTGCGGGAGCCTGTGGATTCACCTATGGGCATAATGCCATTATGCAGATGGCGGATGATTCCTTGCGCCCAGGATCTTACAATTGCTGGGAAAGTTGGAAAGAGGCAATTCACCATCCGGGCGGAGATAGCATGGCGCATCTGGCACGACTCATGCAGGAGGTAGACTTCTCTCGTGGCCATGAGGCCTCAGCGCTCCTGGACTGCGAGCAGGGCGAGCGGTATGGACGGATTGCCCTGTTTGGAAACGAAGAATATTTGCTCGGCTATCTGTACAGAGCGCGTCGTATCACGCTGCGAGCAGGCTGCTTGGAGGGAACCGTGGAAGTCTATTGGATGAATCCATTGACGGGAGTACGCAGTTATGCGGGCGAAACGAATTTCCGGGAAAGGCGCAGTTTTCTGTCACCCGCCAAGGAGTATATGCCGAATCAGGATTGGGTGCTGATACTGCGAAGGAAGAGATGTAATGCTTGACACTACATCGAAAGGCTGCTATACTATATGGGTTTAGCGGAGGAGGTGTCGAGATGCAGATTTCCAGTCGGTTTACGATTGCGATCCATATTTTTGCGTGTATTTGCACGTTTGAAAAGAATCATAAGATCACCAGCGAGTTTTTAGCAGAGAGTGTAAATGTGAATCCGGTTGTGATTCGGAGGTTGCTGGGTCAGCTCAAGGCCGCAGGCTTAATCCGGGTACAGAGAGGCAGCGGCGGCGCATCGGTAGCGAAGCCCTTGGAGGAAATCACATTTTTGGATGTGTATCGCGCGGTAGAATGCATAGAAAAAGGAGAGCTCTTTCATTTTCATGAGAATCCGAACGCGCAATGTCCGGTCGGGCGTAATATTCACCATATCCTGGATGATAAGCTGCAAAGGATACAGGATGCCATGGAACAGGAAATGAAAAAAATAACGATTGCGGATGTCATTGCGGACACCGAGAAGTATATCGCAAAAGAATAAGGAAGGGATTTCTCGCGAGATCCTGTATTGCCGGCGTCATATGGAACCGTTGTTCTTCTATGGCGCCGGCGTTTTGTTATCGTCTGAGAGTCTATCCGAAAAATATTTTGAAAAAATTTGATGTAACTATTGACATTACAACAAAGAGACGCTATACTCTAGATGTAATCGAAATGGTTACAACAAATTACTTGGGAGGGATTCATCATGAAGATGGCAGTGGTATGTGCAAATGGTAAGGAAGGAAAGCTGATTGCGAATGAGGCGGTCGAAAGAGGCTTGGATGTGACTGCCGTCGTCCGTGGAGAAAATAAGACGCGGGCACAGCACGTGATTACGAAGGATCTATTTGAGCTGACATCCGAAGATCTGGCGGGCTTTGATGTGGTGATCGATGCGTTTGGGGCATGGACGGAAGACACGCTGCCGTTGCATAGTACGTCGTTGAAGCACCTGTGCGATGTGTTATCCGGAACAGAAACCAGACTTCTGGTCGTAGGTGGTGCGGGAAGCCTGTATGTCAATGCGGAACATACGGCCTGTGTGGCGGATGGACCGGATTTTCCGGACGTGTTTAAACCTTTGGCGGCAGCCATGGCGAAGGCGCTGACCGAACTGCGTGAGCGCAAGGATGTTAAGTGGACTTATATCAGCCCTGCGGGTGATTTCCAGGCAGAAGGAGAAAGAAGCGGCAAAAACATTCTGGGCGGCGAGGAGCTGACACTGAATGCAAAAGGAGAGAGCATCATCAGCTATGCGGATTACGCGATTGCGATGGTAGATGAGGCAGTCAAGGGGGATCACATCCAGCAGAGGATCAGTGTGGTGAGAGAATAATAACGGGGAAGCGATGATACGAAGGAGCGAGTATCATCGCTGTCTTCATTTTTACGCGGGGGAGTGCTGAAACTACCCCAAGTGATGATACCACGCGAGGCATAGTATCATCAAAATTCGGGATACAGCGCCTCGGCGGGTCGAAACCACTCAAAGTGATGATACCACGCGAGGCATAGTATCATCAAAATCCAGGATACAGCGCCTCGGCGGGTCGAAACCACTCAAAGTGATGATACCACGCGAGGCATAGTATCATCAAAATCCAGGATACAGCGCCTCGGCGGGTCGAAACCACTCAAAGTGATGATACCACGCGAGGCATAGTATCATCAAAATCCAGGATACAGCGCCTCGGCGGGTCGAAACCACTCAAAGTGATGATACCACGCGAGGC
>CALBGL010000066.1 GCA_937892735.1 uncultured Clostridia bacterium
CGGCACAGGGCGCCCGCAAAGACAAGCGGCGCCGTAATGCGTCCGGAGAAATGGCCTCCCCCCCGATAATCCTCAAATCCCCGGTACTTTACATGTCCCGTATAATCCGCGTGGGACGGACGCAATAGACGTTTTGTCCGCTCATAATCCTGAGAACGGGTATTCTGATTATAGATGACGCCGCAGATCGGTGTGCCGCAGGTTCTGTTCTCCCGAATGCCGCTCAGGATCTCTACCTCATCGGCCTCCGTCCGTGTGGTGCCCAGTTTCTGCCCCGGAGCGCGCCTTTTCATCTGCCGGCGCAGCTCCTCCATGTCAATCAGAAGCCCCGGCTCCAGTCCATCAATCACCACACCGATTCCTCTGCCGTGGGATTCTCCGAAGATGGACACCCGAATGTCCTGCCCATATACGTTACTCATAGTTTCCTCCCATCTGCACCAGATCCGTCCAGAAGGCGGGCCAGGATTTGCTGACACTCTCTGAACCCAGAATACGAATCCCCTCTCTCGTATGCTGTGCCAGCACCGCCAGAGACATGGCCATCCTGTGATCGTTTTCACTTTCCGCCGTTCCTCCGACATAGCTTGCCGGAGATCCTTCTACCAACAATCCGTCCTCCGACTCTGTGATCCGTGCGCCGATCTTCTCGTATTCCTGATGTATGGCCCGCAGCCGATCGCTCTCCTTCAGCCGCAGCCGCACCGCGTTTCGAATGACCATCTGCCCTTCCGCGCAGCATCCTATGGCGGCTACAACTGGGATCAGATCCGGACACTGCGAGGCATCCACCTCGATATTGCGCAATCTCTCCGCACGATGCACCCACAGGGTCTCCCCCTGCCATTCCAGCGGAACTCCCATCCGGGACAGAATCTGCAGGATCACCCTGTCTCCCTGCAAAGAATCTTTTCGGAGACCCTTAAGCCCTATTCCCGCCGGTGACGCAGCGAGCGCTCCGGCGACCAGCATGAAAGCGGCCTGGGAATAATCCGCTTCCACCTCATATTCCACGGGCTGATACCGCTGTCCTCCCGGAATCCGATAACCCTGCTCTGTTCTCTCCGCATGAACCCCAAAGGCATCCATCGCCGAGAGCGTCAGCGTCACATAAGGTTCTGACTCTAACGGTGTTGTCAGGATGATTTCAGAGTCTTCCGCCAACATCGGCAGAGCCAGAAGAAGTCCCGTGATAAACTGAGAGCTGACATCTCCCCGCATCCGAAATCGGCCGGGCTGAAGTTGTCCCTCTATAGACAGCGGCAGCCAGGACTCCTCTCTGCGCCATAGAATCCCGTGCCGGGGCAGCGTGTCCTCATAGACGGAGAGGGGCCTCTCTCCCAGTCTGCCCGTTCCTGTGAAGCGCGCCGATATGCCGAGAGCCGCGGCAACAGGAATCAGGAATCGCAGCGTAGACCCCGATTCCCCGCAGAAGAGATCCGCACATGTCTCTGCACACATGATGCCCTGTACTACCAGCTCTTTTCCTTCCCAGTCGATTCTTGCCCCCAACCGACGCATGGCCTCGATCGTGGCCTGAATATCCTGAGACAGGTCAATCCCGCGCAGCCGGGATGTCCCTGCGGCCAATGACGCGCAGATGACGGCGCGATGCGCGATACTCTTAGAAGCAGGAATCCGTAACAAGCCGGATAATACCGAAGGCATCACCTTTTTACTTTCCATGAGCGCCTCCCAGTTCCGATCGAGAGATCTCCCGGTTCCACTCGCGCTTGCGGTCTCCAGACTTCTTCAGGAAGCACTTCAGTCCTTCCCGATCCTCCGCTTCCATCAAGGATGTAAATTCTCCCAGTGCGATCATGAAATCACGCAGGGATTCCGTCAGCGCCTGGGAATTCATCATGAACAGCTCTGTCCAGAGATTCTCATTGATATCGGCAATACGTGTCACATCCCGGAAGCTGCCGCCCGAGAAGGCTTTGACATCGTCTCCGCCATGCCAGGCCTGCATCAGGACGGATGCCATGACATGGGGCAAGTGGCTGGTATAAGCGATCAGACGATCGTGTTCCATAGGATCCACCTCTCGCACGCGTCCGAACCCCAGGACTCGAGCCAGATCGTACATGGCACTCACCGTCTCCGGCGTGTTTTTCTCCGTGGGCGTCAGCACAAACGTAGCGCCCAGGAACATTTCCCCGTCCCCGTTCTCATATCCTACCTTCTCACGGCCCGCCATCGGATGCGCCCCGATGAACTCTACTCCTTCCGGCATAAGCCGCTGTGCCTCTTCTACAAAGTCCCCTTTCAACCCGCAGATATCCATCACGATGGTTCCCGGCTGCAATGCCTTCGCGTGTTCCACCAGAAAGCGCATCATCCCCGCCGGGTACATGGATAATACGACCAGACGACAGTTGCCAAGCAATGCCTCTGTTTTTTCCGGCTCCCCCGGCTCTACCGCGCCGTCCTCAATCATCTCATCCCGCAGCGCCCGCTCGATCGGCTCCGGTCGAATATCCACCGCCTGAATGTGGATATCCTCGGAATACTCCTTCAGAGACCGCACGATGGAACCGCCCATCAGCCCCAGTCCTACGATCAGCACGTTTCCGGATAAGACCTGAGGGATCTTTCGTTTTCGTATCATCATCGTAATCACCTCAGGATTTGTATTTGCGGTCCAATTCCTTCTGTCCATGCCGCTTTTCCAGCTCGTCATAAATCTCCTGCCAGGTCACGCCCTTCTCCACCATCAGCACCATGAGATGATACAGCAGATCGGATACCTCGTAAATGACTTCGTCCTTTCCTTCATTCTTGCCCCCAATGATGACCTCGGTACATTCTTCTCCCACCTTCTTCAGGATCTTGTCCAGCCCCCGATCGAAAAGATAATTCGTATAGGAGCCTTCTACCGGGTTCTTCTTACGGTCTGTCACAACCTCATACACCTCTTGCAGTACGTCTTTTCTTTCCATGAAAATTCCTCCTTGTTTTATGAACTCTCATAGTTTTGTCCGGGCCTGACAGGAAGGCTCTCCCTGAGATAATAAAAAACTCTCGCCCCTTAAAGGACGAGAGCCTATACTCCGTGTTACCACCTTTGTTTACGAACGGCTCGCGCCATCCGCCTTATCAAGCACAGCGTCAATGCGCGATGCTCTAGCACGATAACGAGTGCAGGTTCCGTCGCAGCCTACTTCTGGTTCGGTGCGAGACTCCGAGATGTATTCATCCGCCGCTCTCTCTGCCCCTCTCACCTGCCGGGTACTCTCTGTAAAGCGCCTCGCGGACTACTTCTTCTCTTCCTAGCCTTTGACAAATGCTATGAATGATTTCATTATACCCGCTATCAGATGGCTTGTCAACGTTTTTTTACGGTAAAATTCCTATCCAGAACGACAAGTTTTCATGGCGCGTACTTGAAAGCACCGCCGCTGTATCATCCCTTATCAAGAACACAACACCTGCAGTTCTTCCTCCGGATCCAGGGGTACTAGAATGATGGATTCAGTACCATCACCTATTGGCTTCAAATCGAAGATGACATATCCTGATGTCGCAATCAGCGGATACACACTGACATTCGTCTGCGTTTCCATAAGCGGAAATTCACAAGTTCGTATCGTATTACCATCATAGTCTGTAATCAGACTACGAGGTGTATTCCATCCCCAGGATGATACGGTAATGTGATTATCCAATATAGAATTCTTCTGATTCTTTTTTCATTTCATTCGTATGAATATTGTATCTATATAATATACCCGTGATTCCTTCATTGACTCCCTCTGTGGTATAATCTCGTTCCAAAAAATACATCTCATTTCCCCAAAAGTTCATATAGAAATCGTATCCTGTGATGCTGTCTCCCTTTTTATCTAATATGATTTCTGTCTCTTCTTTATTTCCTCCCAGCTTAACCCTAGCTGCAATGAGATGATTACATGATTGCCCCGCTTCCACTTCACTCAATACTTCTGCCATATATACATATCCCCTATGTATGCGCATAGCCGCACTATATTCGTTAAACATAAATGGTTCCGGTAACTCTTGTACCTTTTCATGATCCGATCCATCTATGTTCATAGAACATAAATAATAGCTGTCTTCTTCCCATTCCGCCCAATATAGTTTTTCATTATAATAGCAAAATCCGCACAGACCCCAGAAATACGCATTGCACGTACTGCCAGTATGTGTACATTCCGGCTTACCACACAAGGGCGCTGCCCTCTCTGTTTGCGTATCAAAGAAATACAATATTGAACCACACTTGAAAAATATCGTATCTCTCACTATTGCAGCGTCTTTATATCGGGAAAACTGATTTTGTGCATCGTAGTCTGGCAGGTATCCATCGGTCAGGAAGAGCGCTTCTTCCTCTGTCAACGCAGGAGTCTCTGCAGAGTCTTCCCGCTCCGGCGTCTGACAGCCACTTAAGAACACCATCAGCATGCAGATCCATACGAAGTATCTTCTCATCTCCACGATTCGCCCTTCTTCCCGTGATACGGCAAAAGGCGAGCATACGCCCGCCTTTTCGCCTGCCCGCGGATTTACTCCACGATTCTCCCCAGATAGTTCGCATAGCTACTGGGCATATAATACTCCGCATCCGCGTATGACACATTATACAGACCACTGTGCGTTGCGGTACAGGAACCACCCGTGGAAGTATTTCTTGCAGTTGCTATTGGTTGTCCATTGGCGTTCATCGCATACACCACCGTCGCCACACCCCATGGCGAGGTGGGAGACGTGGAAATGCTCGACCACACGGAAGTCGAGGTGGATGACGCGTTGCAGCTTGCCGTATACCCCTGATACGTAAACCGCGCCGTCTTCGCGTTGACCACCAGAGTGGATCCTGCCACCAGCACCAATGCCAATACCAAAGAAACGATACGCTTGGAAACCTTTTTCATTTTGGAAACAATCTTCGAACTCTTTGTTTCCTGTTTATATCCATCATACCATATAAAGGGAAAATCCGCAAGCATTTTTCACAAAAATATTGATCTTTCCCCAAAAAATATATATTATTTTTATGCATCATTTTCTATTTTGCCCCATTCGCCTTCATACTTTTCTCCAAAAACCCATAGCTGCACAAGATTCTTTTATCTCATCTGCGCTGCATATTTTTTTCAAATACAATAGAAAGGGCGAGCACTCATGGCTCGCCCTTTCTAGAAAAATCCTTCGTTTTCTTCCCCCTGATTACACGATCTTCTGAAAAAAGCAGCTATAGCTGCCGGTATGACAGGCGGCCCCGGTCTGCTCCACCAACGCCAGGAGACAATCCCTATCGCAATCCGCGTAGATCGCCCGCACTTTCTGGAAATGGCCGGAGGTCTCCCCTTTCAGCCACTGGGCCTTTCGGCTGCGGCTGTAGTAATGCATCCGTCCACTCGCCAGCGTATCCTCAAATGCCTGTTTGTTCATCCAGGCCTGCATCAAGACCGTATGATCATCGGCCGACTGGACAATCACCGGAACAAGGCCCGCCTCATTGGCTTTCAGCTCTTCAAATGTCATAGCATCCTCCTGTAAGGCCGCAGGGGAATCTCATAGGCTTGCAGCGCTTCCTTGATCTCCTGCACCGTATAGTTTCGGTCCAGCCGCGGCGAGTAGAGCATGGAGCTGATGATTCCTGCGCTGGCGCCCGTCTCCGTAAAGACCCGGGCCAGATGCTCCGGTTTCCCCGCTCCGCCAGAGGCGATCACCGGGATATTCACCGCCTCCGCGATCTTGCCGGTGATCTCCAGATCATATCCCGCGTGCGTACCGTCACAGTCGATGGAATTCACGCAGATCTCTCCAGCCCCCAGGCTCTCGCCCCGCTTCGCCCACTCCACCGCGTCCATGCCGGTGAAGACTCTGGCTCCGTCGATGGCAATCTCATAGCCGCTGGGGATCTTTTGCGTCGGCGTCACCTTCTTGACCTGCATGCTCAACACCATGCACTGCCGCCCAAAGGCCAGCGCGCCCTGCGTGATGATTTCCGGATGTCGCACGGCCATCGAATCGATGCTGATCTTCTCCGCCCCAGCCTTGAGAACCTGAAACATATCGTTCAGTGATCGGATGCCGCCACCCACCGTAAAAGGCACAAATACTTCCTTCGCCACACGGCGTACCATCTCCAGATCGATGGGCCGTTTCTCCGCGCTGGCCATGATATCATAAAAGATGATCTCATCGATCTGTTCCTCGTAGACGGTACGGGCCATCTCCTCTGCCGGCGCGATGTCGATGTTATCCTGAAACTGATGGGCCTTAGTCACCATCCCATTCTTCACATCAAAACAGGCAATCAACCGTTTTGTCAGCATAGTTTGATCCCCTCCTCCACGATTCTCACAAAGTTTCGCAGCATCCTGAGGCCGCTCTCTCCGCTCTTCTCCATATGAAACTGTGTCGCCATGATGTTCTTCCAGGCCACCATCGCGCAGAAATCCACGCCATATTCGGCCTGTCCCAATACCATGGGTTCTTCCTCCGGCACTGCGTAATAGGAATTGACGAAATAATAATAATCCGACGCTCCGCAGCCCTCGACCAGCGGATGCTCTCTCGTAAAACGCACCTCGTTATAGCCGATCTGCGGCACGCGCACCGTATCCGGGAATTGTACCACGCGGCCCGGCAGCCAGCCCAGGCAAGGGGTATCATCCTCCTCACTGTGCTCAAACAGAATCTGCAATCCCACGCAGATGCCCAGGAAGGGCATGTGTTCAAACTTTACCTTATGTTCCACCGCATCGAGCAGTTCATCGGATTCCAGAGAAAGGATCGTAGCGTCCGCCGAACCCACGCCCGGCAGAATGATTCCCTGCACCGTATCCAGTTCCGCCGCGCTCCGAATCCGCATCGCCTGGGCGCCGATCTTTTCCAGCGCGCTATAGACGCTGGGCGCATTGCCCGCCTTATAGTCAATGACTCCAATCATATGCCTACCGCCTTTCGAATGTTTCGATCGCCTGTGCCAGGTCGATCCGTTTTTCATAAAGAGATTTACCCAGGATGGCGCCCGGAATGCCGACGCGAGAGAGCGCGGCCAGATCTTCCATCGAAGACACGCCCCCGGAAGCGATCACCGCCAGCCCCGTCTCCTGCGCTAATTCCCGGGTAGCTGTCACATTCGGACCGCACAGCATGCCATCCCGCGCGATATCCGTATAGACCGCATACCGCAGCCCCATCGCATACATCCGTTTTCCCAGTTCCACCGCGCGCATCTGGCTGACTTCCTCCCAGCCCTCCGTGGCCACAAAGCCATCCCGGGCGTCGATGCCTACCAAAATGCGCTCCGCGCCGTACTCTGAAAGCGCCTCCTTTAGGAAATCCGGATTCTTCACAGCCGCCGTTCCGATGATCACACGGCGAATCCCCACGCCAAGCTTCTCCTCGATCTGTTCCATACTGCGAATCCCGCCGCCCGTCTGCACCGGGATATGGACACTTCGAACAATCGCCGAAAGCGCGTCCAGATTGACCGCGCGCCCCGCCAGCGCCCCATCCAGATCCACCGTATGAATCCAGGAAGCGCCCGCGTCCTCCCAGGCCTTCGCCACCCGGGCCGGATTCTCCTCATACACCTTCACCGCGTCGAAGCTTCCCTGAGAAAGCCGGACGCAACGTCCTTCTTTAATGTCGATTGCCGGATATAGTATCATAGGACTCCTTTCGTGGAGCGCACGCCCTCGATCCGGGGATCCACACGAACTGCCTGATCCACGGCCTGGCCCAGCCCCTTAAACATCGCCTCGGCGATATGATGATTGTTGCTGCCGGAAAGCTGCCGAAAATGCAGATTCATACCGGCATGTATCGCCAACGCATAGAAAAACTCCCGAAACATCTCCGTATCCATCGTGCCTAGTCTGGGGACCGTAAATGCGACCTCCATGCCCAGATAGGCCCGACCCGAAAAATCCACGGCTGCCACCATCAACGTCTCGTCCATCGGCAGGATCGCCGATCCATACCGCCGGATGCCCGCCTTGTCTCCCAAAGCCTCCCGGAACGCCATTCCGAGGCAGATCCCGATATCCTCCACCGTATGATGACAGTCCACGGCAAGATCTCCCTCCGCTTCTACCGTAAGATCCAGGAAACCATGTTTACAGAACAGGGTCAGCATATGATCCAGAAAACCAATCCCGGTATGGATCTGGGATTTCCCTGTCCCGTCCAGATTCAGCGTGATCAGAATCCTGGTCTCTCCCGTCTCCCGCTCGATCGTCGCCTGTCTCATGCCTCATCCTCCTCGATTATCTTCATAATCTGTCTCAGCAGCCGGTCGTTCTGATCCGGCCGTCCCACCGTCACGCGGACAAAGCGCCGCATCTTTCCGCCATAGGCCCGCACCAGAAAGCCCGCGTCTAAAAGCGCCTGTCCCGGATTCTCCCGTCCGAACCGCATCAGGAAGAAGTTCGCGCTGGAAGGATAGATGAAAAAACCATGTGTGCCATTGTACTTCTGCAGGGCCGCATACATCCGGTCTCGTTCGTTCACCACCTGATGGATCTCCGCCTCATACTCCGGCTGGCACAGCGCCCACAGCGCGATCTTCTGCGAAAGCGTACCCAGGTTATAGGGCGCCCGCACCTTATCCAACGCGCGGATGATCTCCTCCGATCCCAGGGCATATCCCGTACGGATACCCGCCAGTCCATAGGCCTTAGAAAACGTTTTCAGGATCACAAGATGCGGAAACTCCCGGATCCACGCGGTATGATTCTCCCCACAGAACTCCCCATAGGCTTCATCCAGCGCGACAATGCAGCCTGCCTCCCGAATCAGGCGCCTCAGATCTGCCTCCGGGATCCCATTGCCCGTGGGATTATTGGGCGTACAGAGATACAAGATCTTCGGGCGCACGCTGGCGCACCACTCCAAAATCGTCTCTACCGGATAGGCGAAGTCCTCTCCCAACGGAAAGGCTGCCGCCGCTCCATGATTGATGACCGCGCTCAGGCTATACATGCTGAACGACGGTTCCGGTACCAGAATCCGATCCCCCTCACTGAGAAAAGCACGACTCAGATAATCGATCAGCTGATCGGATCCTACGGCACACAGCACGTTTTCCTTCCGCAGGCCATATTTCTCTGCCAATGCCTCCCGCAGCTCTATACAATCCGTATCCGGATACACCCGCAGGTCTTCTTCTTCCATAAGCCAGCCGATCAGCTTCTCCTTCAGTCCCGCGGGAAGCGAAAACGGACTCTCGTTGGCATCCAGCTTTTCCCCGGAAACCGGCTGTACCTGATAGTTCTCCATACGGCGAATCTCTGGCCGCAGCAGTTCTTCCACCCGGCTCATGATTTCTCCTCCTCAAGACGCAGCCTGATGGCGTTTCCATGGGCATACAATCCCTCCGACTCCGCGAAGCGAATGACGTCCGGGCCCAGCTCTTCCACACTCTGCCGGCTCATGTAGAGCAGGCTTGTCTTCTTGATGAAATCGTCCACGTTTAAGGGAGAGAAGAACCGTGCCGTCCCGCCCGTGGGCAGCACATGATTGGGACCCGCCATATAGTCGCCCATGGGTTCCGGACTATAGGATCCGACGAAGATGGCGCCTGCGTTCTGAATCCGCGGTACGATGCTCATGGGCTCCTTCGTACAGATCTCCATGTGTTCCGGCGCGTACGCATTGGCCAGCCGAATCCCTTCTTCCAGACTCTCGGTGACGATGATCATACCCCGATTCGAAAGCGCCGCCTCGATGATCTCCCTGCGCGGAGCTTCCGCCGTCTGCCGCTCCATCTCTTCCGCCACCCGATCGGCCAACTCCTGTGAAGTAGTGATTAAAATCGCGCCGGCCAATTCATCGTGTTCTGCTTGGGACAACAGATCAGCCGCCACGTAAACCGAATTCGCCGCCTCATCCGCCAGCACCAGAATCTCACTAGGGCCTGCGATGGAATCCACATTGACCTCTCCATAGACCAGCTTCTTCGCCGTGGCCACGAAGATATTGCCCGGCCCGACGATCTTGTCCACCCGCGGAACGCTCTCGGTCCCGTAGGCGAGCGCGCCGATGGCCTGGGCGCCGCCCATCTTGAAGATCTGATCCACGCCGCATACCGATGCCGCCGCCAGAATCTTATCATCCAGCCGTCCATCCGGTCCCGGCGGAGATACCATGATGACTTCCGGCACGCCCGCCACCTTGGCCGGCAGGACGTTCATCAGCACGGAAGAAGGGTACAGCGCCTTACCTCCGGGTACATATACGCCCACCCGCGCCAACGGACGAAAGAGCAGCCCTGTCATGGAGCCGTCCTTCTCCTGCTGGATCATGCTCTGCCGCTTTTGCATCGCATGATATGCCGTGATCCTTTCCTTGGATCGTTCCAGAATCCGTACAAATTCTTCTCCGACCCGTTCCAAAGCGCCTTGGATTTCCTCTTGACTGACCAGAAACGTTTCCGGCTTCACATGATCAAACCGTTCCGTATACTCGGCAATCGCTGCATCTCCCCTCGCTCTGACCTGGCGCAGGATCTCCGCTACCACGCCGTCATATTGACCGCTGTCTAACTGGGTTCGGCGTAGAATATCCGACTGTCCCGTATATCGCACGCTCTCCATTCTCATCGTCCGTCCTCCATTCTCCTCAGGGCCTCGCTCATCTGCTGAATCAGCCCGTTGATTCTCTCCGCATGCAGTTTCATGCTGGCCTTATTCACTACCATCCGCGCCGAGATCTCCAGAAAGGCATCTAGCACCACCAGGCCATTGGCCGCAAGCGTGCTGCCTGTTTCCACAATATCAACGATCACATCCGCCAGTCCCACAATCGGCGCTAGTTCTACGGATCCATTCAGTTTCAGAATCAGGGGCTGCTGATGCCGACTCAGAAAATATCTCCGGGCAATCTCCGGGTATTTGCTGCCAACCCGAAAGTCCCCGCGCTGATTCAGCAGTCTCTTCCCCTCCGGGAATCCGGCCACGGCCATCCGGCATTTACCAAACCCCAGGTCCAGCACTTCGTATAAGTCCTTCTGCTCCTCTAAAAGCACATCCTTGCCTACGATCCCTATATCCGCGGCGCCCTGTTCCACATATGTCGGCACATCCGCCGCCTTGGCCATGAAAAAACGCACATGATTTTCCGGATCCACGAAGACCAGCTTCCGGGAGTCCTCCGACAAGTTCTCGCAATGAATCCCGCACTGAGACAGAAGCGAAAACGTCTTCTCCGCCAGGCGTCCTTTTGTCAATGCAAACGTCAGATCACGCATCGGCAAGCACCTCCTTAAGCCTTTCTTCCAACTGATGACACAACCTGTCATCCTCCTTGGGATCTAACCACAAGCCCAGACGGCAGGATGCCTTCGCCTGACAGGACGCCTCAAAGCTTTCCCGATCCCTTCCAAAAAGGAGCACTACGTCTCGCCCCCCATCCCGCAGGATTCTGGCGGCCTGCAGTACCGTCCTCTCTTCCGTCCCGGAAAGAAAGATCTGCCCCGGTACCTCGGGCGCAATCCCCTGACGATTCATAGCGCTCAGCAGACTATTCATGTAAATGCCCAGTCCTACCGATGGCCAATTCTTGGAAAACTGACGCAGAAGATCATCATACCGACCGCCGTCCAGCACATAATCCCCCGTCCCGTCCGTATATCCTTGAAATACAATGCCTGTATAATAATGCAGATCCGCCGTCATCCCCAGGTCATAGACCAGCTCCTGGCTCATTCCCTCTGCTTCGAGGAGCCGATGCAGCGCGAGCAGTCTCTCGAAAATCTGGGAGATCTCCGTAAGTCCCATCTTCTGACTATATGTATATCCCTGCTCTACCAGATCAATTCCACCGGTCTGTGCAGTCAATTCCAAGAGCGCCCGGCAGGCCTCTTCCATCTTCACCCCCGCCAGCCTCTGGTAGAGCGCCGGAAAATTCTTGCTCACCACATATTCCCGCAATTCCGCACGCAGTTCTTCCGGAAACAGACTCAAAATCTGCTCGACCAAACGGGCATGTCCCATCGCGATCTTAAATGTCGAAAGACCGGCAGCCCGGAGCGTTTCCACGGCAATCTCCACCATCTCTGCATCGGCCAGTACTGAATCGGCTCCGATCAATTCCACACCGGTCTGCCGCAGTTCCCGCTCCTTAGCGGAGTACCGGCTGTTATACCGAAATGTACTGCCTGTCATACAGATACGGCAAGGCAGATCTTCCTCTGTCAGATACGTTGTCGCAACCCGTGCCGCTGCGGGCGTCAGGTCGGGCCGCAACACCAGAAGTTCCCCATCCCGATCCACAAATTTGTACATATCTACCGGAGCAATACTTCCCCGTTCCTCATCATATACCTTCAGATACTCCACTGTAGGCGTCTCCACGTCCTGATACCCATAACGCCTAAATACCCGCTGAATCCGCTCAAGCAGCACACGATGCTGTGCAGCCTCCGCAAATAAACGATCCCTAAATCCATAGGGCGTATACATCTCCTGCAGCATCCGATTTTCTCCTTTCATTTCAGATACAAAAACCCCGGAACAAAGAAGAACCTTACGATCCTCTCTGATTCCGGGGCTTTCGCGTTTAGACATAATCAGTCTTCGGCAACTTGTACAACCTGTCTCTTGTTGTAAGTGCCGCAATTCTTGCACATACGGTGAGGCATAATCAACGCGCCACACTTGCTGCACTTCGCAAGGCTGGGCGTAGAAAGCTTCCAATTCGCCTTTCTCTTATCGCGTCTTGCCTTGGAAACCTTACCCTTCGGACCAATTGCTCCCATTCTTTAC
The DNA here is from genome assembly GCA_937892735.1 of uncultured Clostridia bacterium. Lineage (GTDB taxonomy): Bacteria > Bacillota > Clostridia > Lachnospirales > Bianqueaceae > Faecimorpha. Next base: position 12,744 of record CALBGL010000066.1, read on the forward strand.
ACCTCCTGCTCCATTCCATGTCTATCTTGATTCTGCAGCAAACTCTTTAATGCGTCCCAGCGAGGATCTTCTTCCCGCAAGTCGCAGCCGCAGGGCCCTTCATTCAAGTTGTGACCGCATTTCGGACACAGCCCCTTGCAGTCCTCTCGACACAACACCTTCATGGGAATGCCCAAGCGGATCTCATTGACAACGAAGTCTGACAGATCCAGGCGATATTCCGAGAAAATCTCTGCCTCCTCATCCGGCTCAGCCGTACCCAGTCCCTCCGCCGGAATAAATCTCTGCGAAAACTCAGGTGTGAGGGGAACCTCCACATCGGTCATACAGCGACTGCAGGGCATCTTCACGGTCAGACGAACCGCCCCTCGAAACTCCAACACACTCCCCTCCACATTCCGAATCTTCCCTTGTACTACCGGAGGCTGTACAATCGGAATCTCTTCTTTGCCGAAAGAAATGGACGGAAGATCCAAGGTCTCTTCCACCGTGATCACAATCCGGGGATCCGCTAAAATATCGCGAACATTGTATTGCAGCATGGATATCCCTCCCCTTTGAGTCACTCATATTATTATATATGCCTAGATCGGTTTTGTCAACTGTTTTTTTAATTTTTCAGTCCTTCTAACAAATCACCCAGATGCGTAGCCGCCTCCTGCGTATCTGCCTGATACCCCCGGTAATCCGCCTGCTCTTCTTCTGCCTGATTCTCCATCGCCGCATCCTTCATGCTCAAGGAAATCCGGTGCTGAGCGGCATCGATCGAAAGTACCTTGACGGAAACCTCCTGTTCCACCTTCACCACGTCATTCGGTGTCCGCACGCGTTTATCACTCATCCGAGACACATGTACAAACCCCTCCAGCCCCGGCGCGATCTCCACAAACGCGCCGCTGTCGATGACCTTCACCACAGTACCGGTGACAATCTGTCCCTCTGTAACAGGAATATTCTTCCACGGATTCGCGTTGATATCCCGCAGACTCAATCCGATACGACCTCGCGCCGGATCCACACTGAGCACCGTCACCTGCACCAGATCTCCTACCTTCACCAGCTCGGCCGGATCCTTCACCCGTCTCCAGGACATATCGTTCACATGAATCAGACCGTCCACATACGGCGCGATCTCCACAAACGCGCCAAACTTGGTCAGGCGCACCACCTTCCCCGTCAGAGAATCGCCCTGACTGAGCGTCGTATACAGGCTTTCCCTCGCCTCTTCGGCCTCTTTCTTTTCTATCGCCCTATGGCTGACAACCAGATTCTTTTTCTCTTCATTCACCTCGATAATCTGCGCCGTCAGAACCTGTCCCACATAGATTTCCAGATTGTCCATCCGTTCCATGCTCACCTGCGACGCCGGCATAAAACCCTCCACCGTCTTATAGACAATGCGCAGGCCACCGTTGACGACTTTCTTTACCTTGACGTCAATCGGCGTCTCTTCTGCTGCCAGCTTGGCCAGATCCTCCCAGATGACCACCCTGTCCGCCTGTTTTCTGGACAGATGGATCTGACCTTCCTGGGTATCCACGAACCATACCATCGCCTTAATTGTATCGCCTACCTGATAATCCTCGTAGGATTCTCCATCATACAGCAGATCCTCCACACTGATCACGCCATCCATATAGGAAGATACATCGACCAGAAGACCCTTCTCATCCTTGCTGATGATTTTCCCCTCCAGGATATCTCCGTTATTGACTCTTTCGAAGGACTGTTCCAGCGCCGCCGCAAAGTCCTCCATGCTGAAATTTTCTTCCATTCTCTCTCCCTCAATCACCCATGATATTTTTTCGCCAGTAACCGGAAACTTTCCAGTGAGTCTTCCACCGTCTTACGAGATACGCAGAACGCTAGGCGAAAATATCCAGGCCCCATGAAAGTGCTGCCGGGTACAATCAACAGCCGAAACTCCTTGGCTGCCGCGCAAAACGCCTTATCATCCGCTTCCATACTCTTAGGGAACATATAAAACGCCCCCTGTGGCTCGATGAACTCGTATCCCATATCCGCCAGTTCCTTGCATAAAATGTTTCGATTCTCCACATAAACGCTCATATCGGACACCTCGTCTACACAGCGTCCAATCACACGCTGAAACAGCGAAGGCGCATTGACATACCCCAGAATTCGATTGGCCACAGAAGCCGCCGCCGCGGTCTCTTCGAAATTCTCCATCTCAGATGGAATCACCAGATATCCGATTCTTTCTCCCGGCAAAGACAGGGACTTGCTATAGGAATACCCCACGAAAGTGTTCTTGTAATATTTCGTCAGATACGGTACCTCCTGCCCGCCGTATACGATCTCACGGTACGGCTCATCCGAAATCAGATAAATGGCATGTCCATACTCCACTGATTTTGTCTCCAATAAATCGGCCAGAGCTTTGATTTCCTGTTCTGTATACACCACACCTGTGGGGTTATTGGGTGAATTGATGATCACAGCCTTCGTTTGAGCGGTGATCTTGGGCTCCGCGGCTCTTAGATTCATCGAAAATCGAATGGGATCCGGTTCTACAACGACTGGAACGCCGTCAAAATTACTGATATAATTATTATACTCTCCAAAATACGGCGCAAAGAGCAACACCTCGTCCCCGGGCTCCAGAATCGTTTTCAGCGCCACATTCAGGCCGCCGGCCGCCCCCACTGTCATGACCAGATTTTCCTTGGCAAACTGTGTGCCGAAACGGCGATTCAGCGACGCCGCAATGCTCTCCCGCACATCTTCATATCCAGAATTACTCATGTAGCCATGCACCATGAGCTCCGGCTCCTTCATCAGAATATCCACCGCAGCCTTCCGTACCGATTCCGGGGGAGGCGTACACGGATTGCCCAGAGAGAAGTCGTACACGTTTTCGGCGCCGTAGATCGCCGCCATCTTTTTGCCTTCCTCGAACATCGCCCGAATCGCCGAACCATTCGCCACGAGCGATTGCATCTTCTTAGAAATCAAACTCTTCACCTCTTCCTTACAGAATAATGACATGATACAACATTCCCTGCATTCTGTCAATGCCCTTAGCGAATCGCGTTCTTCATCCGATGTACGTATTCTCTCACATAGGGAACAGCCCCTGCACCATGGGCCGCGCATAGCTTCACGATGGCAGACCCTACAATAACGCCGTCGCTCTGCGCTGCCATCTGCGCTGCCTGGTCCGGCGTGGAGATACCAAAGCCAACCACGCAGGGGATCTTCTTCTCTTTCTTGACCAGATCCACCATTTCCCGAATATTAGTCTTGATCTCGCGCCGGCTTCCCGTCACACCCATAGAGGAGACGCAATACACAAACCCCTCTGCATCCCGCGCGATCGTCCGAATTCGATCGTGGGATGTGGGAGTGATCAGCGAGATCAGGTCGATGCCATGCTGTCTACAGGGTATGTCAAATTCCTCCTTCTCCTCATAGGGCACATCCGGCAGGATCAGCGCGTCCATCCCCAACTCGCTGGCTGTCTGAATAAAGCGTTCGGTTCCATAGGAAAAGACCACATTCGCGTAGGTCATAAAGGCCATCGGAATCCGCGTATGCTTTCGAATGTTTTCTACCATGGCAAAAATCCGATCCGTCGTCACGCCGCCGGAGAGCGCCCGCACGTTAGCCTCCTGAATCACCGGGCCCTCCGCCGTCGGATCCGAAAAGGGAATGCCAAGCTCGATCAGATCTGCCCCGGCTTCCTCCATGGCATATACCAGCTGCTCCGTCACAGAAAGCGTCGGATCCCCGCAGGTGATAAAGGGAATGAAAACCTTCCCCTCCGTAAAAGCTCTTGCTGTATTACTCATATAGATCCTCCCCCCTATAGCGCGCAATCGCGGCGCAGTCCTTGTCGCCTCGCCCCGACAATGTGATGACGATGATCTGATCCCGCCGCATCTGAGGCGCCAGCTTTCTGGCATAGGCTACCGCGTGCGCGCTTTCGATCGCAGGAATAATCCCTTCCAGTCGGGACAGATACTCAAACGCCGATACGGCCTCCTCATCGGTGATCGCCACATATTCCGCACGGCCCCGATCATACAGATCGGCATGTTCCGGGCCGATTCCCGGATAGTCCAGTCCTGCCGAAATCGAATACACGGGAGCGATCTGTCCGTACGTATCCTGACAGAAATAGGATTTCATCCCATGGAAGATCCCCAAACGTCCCGTGGCAATCGTAGCGGCTGTCTCCGCCGTATTCACGCCACGGCCCGCCGCCTCACATCCGATCAGTCGAACCGTCTCGTCTTCTATGAAATGATAAAAAGTACCGATGGCATTGGAACCGCCACCTACACAGGCTAATACCGCGTCGGGCAGTTTCCCTTCCTTTTCCAGGAGCTGTGCCTTGATCTCCTTGCTAATGACTGCCTGAAAATCCCGTACAATCATCGGAAACGGGTGCGGCCCCATGCAGGACCCCAGTACGTAGTGTGTATCTTCCACTCTTCGAGTCCATTCCCGCATAGTTTCTGACACCGCGTCCTTCAGCGTCCCCGTTCCGGTGCTGACCGAATGCACCTTAGCGCCCAAAAGGCGCATCCGATACACGTTGAGCGCCTGTCTCTCGGTATCTTCTTTCCCCATGAAGACCTCACACTCCATGCCAAACATGGCGGCGGTCGTGGCGGTGGCGACACCGTGCTGCCCCGCGCCCGTCTCCGCGATCAGACGCGTCTTCCCCATGCGCCTTGCCAGAAGCGCCTGTCCCAGCACATTATTGATCTTGTGTGCTCCTGTATGATTCAAATCCTCCCGCTTCAGATAGATCTTGGCGCCCCCCAGATCCTCCGTCATCCGCTTCGCATAATACAGCCTGGAGGGCCTGCCTGCATATTCATTCAGTAATTCCGTGAGCTCCCTTTGAAACCCCGAATCGTTCTTATAGGTCTCATACGCCTCTTCCAGCTCCAGCACCGCATTCATCAGGGTCTCCGGGATATACTGGCCTCCATGGATCCCATACCTTCCTTTACTCATGCTCTTCTCTCTCCTTTTTCCGTACACTTTCCACCAATTGACACATCTTCTCCGGATCCTTATATCCGTCGGTCTCCACACCGCTGGATACATCGATGCCATAGGCATCCGTCCCGAGTGCCTCCGTCAGGTTATGCAGCCCGATTCCGCCTGCCAGAAAATAGGGCTTATCGAGCTTCGGCAGTTTCGTCCAGTCAAAGCTGCGCCCCGTGCCGCCGGCACCCTCATCAATCAGGAGAAAATCGGCTTCCGTGTGATCCCACGCTAACGCCTCTTCCACATGAACCGCTTTGATCACGCCAAGCCCACAAATGTCACGTACTCGCCGCACCGTCTCCGGACTTTCCTGTCCATGCAGCTGTATCAGATCCAACTGGCAATACTCTGCGATCTCACGTATCGTCTCCGCTTCCTCATTGACAAATACACCAACTGTCCGAATCCACGGCGACAGCACCGTGCGCATCTCGGCCGCCTGCACCGGCGGCACCTGCCGGCGGCTCTTTGCAAATACAAACCCGACATAGTCCGGCATCGCACGATTGGCCGCCATCGCGTCCGCGATCCGAAACAGTCCGCAGATCTTAACCTTCGCCATATAGAAGCCTCCTGATGGCGCTGGCAGGGTCTTGGTCCCGCATCAGTGTCTCTCCTACCAGAATCCCTGAAGCGCCCCATTCTTGGCATCGTCTCACATCCTCGTGACTGCGGATGCCGCTTTCCGATATCCAGATCGTGCCTTTCGGAATCCTCCGACAAAGCCGTTCTGAAGTCTTAAGGTCCACCTGAAAACTCGCAAGATCCCGGTTATTGATGCCGATGATGCGCGCTCCCGCCTGTACAGCTCTATGAATTTCCTCTTCGGAATGTGTCTCCACCAGCGCATCCAGCCCCAGCGAATGTGCCAGCCGCAGGAATGAGGCCAGTTCCTGGTCATTCAGGATCGCGCAGATCAGAAGCACCGCGGCCGCTCCCATCTGTCTCGCTTCGTAGATCATATATGGATCGATCACGAAATCCTTGCGCAATACCGGTAACGACACGGTCTGTGTAATCTCCTGTAAGTACCTGTCTTCTCCCAGAAAGAAATGGGGTTCTGTCAGGCAGGAAATCGCGGCGGCTCCGCCTTTTTCATAGGCTCTCGCGATCTCCAGATACGGAAAATCCGGCGAGATCATCCCTTTCGACGGAGAGGCCTTCTTCACCTCGCAGATCATGGCCATCTCCTCTTTGCAAAGCGCTTCGAAGAAGGAGGGGCCAAGGTACGGCCCCATCTTTTCCACCTGTCTTTCCAATTTCTCCGGGCTCACCCGCTTCTTTCTCTCCTCGATCCGTTCTCTGGTTTTTTCTGTGATGATTTTCAATTGATTCATTGATGACTCTCCCTGATAAAGGATTCCAATTTTTCCATGGCCTTTCCCGTATCGATCAGACCTTCTGCCATCCGCACGCCTTCTTCCATCGTTGTCACTTTGCCCGTGATGTAGATGGCTGCACCAGCGTTCAGACACACCGCCTGCCGTTTCGCCCCCTGATCCTTACCAGACAGGATATCCCGTGTGATCTGTGCGTTTTCCTTCGGATCTCCGCCCTGAAGTTCCTCTTTCTCACAACTCGTATAGCCAAACTGTTCCGGTGTAATCTGGTAGGAATGAAACGCGCCGTCTCGTATCTCGCAGACGGAAGTGGGTGCGCTCATCGAGATCTCATCCAGCCTATCCTGGCCATAGACTACCATACCTTTCGTAACTCCCATGTTTTTCATGACCCGAGCCAGCGGCTCTACCAGTGTCTCCTCGCAGACGCCCATGAGCTCCATATTGGCGCCAGCTGGGTTGGACAGGGGACCCAGTATATTGAAGACCGTACGAATCCCCAATTCCTTCCGGATGGGCGCCACATACTTCATAGCGATATGATAGTTCTGAGCAAACAGGAAGCAGATGCCGATGTCGTGCAGCATCTGTGTGCTTTGCTCCGGCGGCAAGGTGATGCAGACTCCCAAGGCCTCCAGGACGTCCGCAGCGCCGCATCGGGAAGAGGCGGCCCGGTTGCCATGTTTCGCCACGGGGATCCCGGCCGCGGCAATCACCAGGGAAGATGTGGTCGAAATATTAAAGGAATTCGCGCCGTCGCCTCCGGTTCCTACGATCTCCAGCACATCCATGTCGTGCAGCAGACGGATGCAGTGTGCGCGCATCCCGGCCGCCGACGCCGTGATCTCTTCGATCGTCTCTCCCTTCATGGAAAGGGCTGTCAGATAGGAAGACATCTGCACAGGGCTCGCCTCTCCGCTCATAATCTCATTCATCACCTGTTCTGCCTCCGTATAAGACAGGTCCTCCCTCCTAGCTAATTTCAAAATGGCTTCTCGAATCATGATCTGACTACCTCCATAAAATTTTGAATGATCTGTCCGCCCGATGGCGTCATGATAGATTCCGGATGAAACTGTAATCCGAAGATCGGATACTGCGTGTGGGATACCGCCATGACCTCTCCCTCCTTCGTATGCGCAATGCTCTGCAGTATCGGCGGCAGGCTGATGGCGCAGAGGGAATGATACCGGGCCGCTGTGATCGTCGGCTCCATTCCTAGAAACAGAGGACTTTCCGTATCAATCCACACCTCGGATGGTTTCCCATGCATGAGTTCCTTCGCATAGGATACGACGCCGCCAAAGACCTCACAGATGGCCTGATGTCCTAAACATACGCCCAATATGGGGATCTTCCCCGCGAAGTACAGCACGGCCTCTTCACATATACCCGCATCGCACGGCCTTCCGGGACCTGGAGACAGGATCAGGGCGTCTGGCTTCATTTGCTCCATCTCCTCCGGCGTGCAGGCGTCGTTTCTGATCACACGAATATCCGGCTCTATCTTCCCGATCAACTGATACAGGTTATACGAAAAACTATCATAGTTATCCATTAGAAGAATCATTCCAAACCTCCCTGAGCCGCCTCCAGTGCCCGCACCATCGCCATCGCCTTATTCTGACACTCCCTGAATTCTTTTTCCGGCACGCTGTCCGACACAATCCCCGCGCCCGCTCTGACACATACGCTGCCGCCTCGCATATAAGCCATCCGAATGGCAATGCAAAGATCCATATTGCCTGTAAAGTCTAAATATCCTACCGCGCCTCCATAAAGTCCACGAGTATCCCCCTCCAGCTCATCAATGATCTGACAGGCTCGAACTTTTGGCGCGCCAGACAGAGTTCCCGCCGGCAACACCGCATCCACCGCATCGGCCGCCTCTTTACCCGATTGAATCTTCCCTGTGACAGTGGAAGCGATATGCATCACATGAGAATATCGCCGTACCGTCAAATACTGTTCCACCTTCACACTTCCGATTTGGCTGATTTTTCCCAAATCGTTTCTGCCCAGATCCACCAGCATGTTATGCTCCGCCCGTTCTTTCTCATCTGCCAGCAGTTCATCTTCCAATGCCTGATCTTCTGCCTCATTCCGCCCTCGAGCTCTGGTACCCGCTAGCGGAAAGGTGCTGAGTCGCCCATCTTCAAGTTTTACCAGCGTTTCCGGTGAAGCCCCGGCAATCTCCATGTCATCCCCGGAGAAATAGAACATATACGGCGAGGGATTCAGCGTTCGGAGAATCCGGTACGTATCCAGCAGGCTGCCCTCCGCTTCCGCCTTCAATGGATTCGATAACACCACTTGAAAAATATCGCCTTCACGGATGTACTCCTTTGCCCGCTCTACCATTTGGCAATAGCGCTCCTTCGAAAACGCTGGAGATAGCGGACCTTTCAACCGAAGAGGCGGGATCAACGCCTTCTGTCCCTTCATGAGAAGCTGCTGCATCACGAGAAGCTGCCGTTTTGCCTCTTCATACGCTGCTTCTCCTCCGCTTGGATCCGCTCCCGCAATCAGAAAGAGCTTCTGTCTGTCATGATCGAACGCAATGACTCGATCGAACAGCATCAGATCCATGTCTCTGAAGTCGGCTTCTTTCCAACGATGATTCTGTAGAACAGGTTCTCCATAACGGATATAATCATAAGAAAAATATCCCACCAACCCTCCTGTAAAGGTGGGCAATCCCGGCAAAACCGCTGTCCTATACTTCGCGGTCAACTCCTTCAGCACCTCTTTGGGATGCGAAACCACTTCTTGAATGATCTTCTGCCCGGATCGAATCTGTAAACAGCCTCCCCGACAAACCACTTCCATAGAGGGATCATATCCGAGGAAAGAATATCGTCCCCATTTATGATTATCCTCCACACTTTCCAGCAGGAAACAATGGGAACTCACGCGTTTCAGCATTCGAAGAACCTCTACCGGTGTGTATGAGTCTGCATACAGCTCCTGATACAGGGGCACCCGTCGGTGAGCTGTCATGCTGAGAAATTCTTGCAGCGTAGGCTTCATCTCTTCTTCTCTTCCTTTCCCTGTCAGGAACCGACAATAAAAAAGCCCCTGACAGAATCTATTTCTGTCAAGGACGAATGATCATTCAATATACGATACACCCGCGGTGCCACCTTGCTTCATGGATCGCTCCATGCCCTTAGCGAGATACCAACATATCCCCGGCAATTTACGTATGCCTGACGTCGCAGCATACTCAGGAAAACTCCCTTTGACTGCGCCCTCAGCGGCCCATTAGGCAGCTTGCGTTCGTTCCGGCTCTCACCCGCCCCGGACTCTCTGTGCGTGCACCACTGCTTCCAACTCCGCCTCAACGGTTTCTTCTGTTATTTAATATAATACCATAATGATTTCGGAATATCAACTACTTTTTTGCCGTCTCGAAAAAAAGAGGAGCTGTTGCAAAATGCTTACGATATCTTATCGTTCACACAGGATGAAAGAGTAGGATCCTTTTAAGGAGTTCCGTAAATGTGCGGCGATTCCACAGCTCATAGCATTTATACCTGGCGAGTTTTCTCATTACTCTGGCTAGGGAAATGTTACATCGCTCAAAAAGTAAAGGGGACACCAAAACATCCCCTATGGATGTTTTGGCGCCCCTCCTAAAATCCTTCTTACACTTGCCTTACTCGTCTTTCTTGAGAAGTTCTCCCAAGGAAGTGGCCATACCTGCCAATCCCTGAATCTCTGAAGGAATGATAATCTTGGTGGCCTTTCCATCGGCCGCCTTTTCAAAGGCTTCCAGGCTCTTCAACTGAATCACGGGGGCGTCCAGTTGTACGTCCTTGATCATCTTCAATCCTTCTGCCGTTGCTTTCTGCACCGTCAGGATGGCTTCTGCCTGACCTTCTGCCTCCCGAATCTGCGCTTCCTTAGTCGCTTCCGCATTCAAAATCGCAGACTGTTTATGGGCCTCTGCTTCCAGAATCATGGCCGCCCTCTTCCCTTCTGCCACAAGAATCTGTGATTGCTTCTCACCTTCCGCCCGCAGAACGGACTCCCGTTTTTCACGTTCCGCCTTCATCTGCTTCTCCATGGCTGCCTGTACGTCTGCCGGCGGAATAATGTTCTTCACTTCTACACGGTTGACCTTGATACCCCACGGATCTGTGGCCTCATCCAGGATGGTCCGCATCTTACTATTGATGATATCTCTCGATGTAAACGTAGCATCCAGTTCCAGATCTCCTATAATATTACGAAGTGTCGTGGCCGACAGATTCGCGATCGCCATCATCGGCCGTTCCACACCATACGTATACGCCTTTGGATCCGTGATCTGAAAGAAGACCACCGTATCAATCTGGATCGTCGCGTTATCTTTGGTGATCACGGGCTGGGGCGGAAAATCCGCGACCTGCTCTTTCAGATTCACCTTCATGGCAACCGCGTCAATAAAAGGAACCTTCCAGTGGAATCCTGTAGTCCATGTGGTACGATACGCTCCCAGGCGCTGAATAACATAGGCGCTGGCCTGCGGAACGATTCGAATATTGGCAATCAAGATGATTAATAGTAACAAGACAATACCCAATAAAATATAAGGAAACATCTAAACTCCCCCTGTCTTATGATTATTTCGATGACTGCTTGGGTCTGACAAATAGTTTAACACCTTCTACTCGAAGGATTGTAACAATTGCTCCCTCCGGGATGCAGTCCGTCTGTTCATCTGTCCTGGCGGACCAGATCTGACCGCCTACCTTCACCTGACCTGTTCCTTCCAAAGGACGAATCGCCTCCGATACGACAGCCTCTCGACCAATGATTGCATCCACATTCGTCGGCTGAATCTTGGGTGTCACGTATTTCTTGACCAGAGGTCTTGTGAAGAAGAGAAGCAGACCGGATACAAGCACAAAGGCCAGACACTGGATCCATTCACTGACTTCAAACATGGCCAGTGCCCACGCTGCCAGTGCTCCCGCCGCAAACCATATCGAAACCAGTCCCATGGTTCCCGCTTCCACCAATATGCTGACAATCAGAATCGCCAGCCATATGTACGTCCAAACGGACATCTCCGTCACCTCCCATCCGATAAAGTATCCTTTCTGGATCTGAGTCTACAATATCATACTCCTCTTCTGCCGTCAATATACAGCACGCGAGTTGACAAAAATGCCAACTCGCGCTACTCCTCGTCCATCAAAATCTCACGTATATTCTCTCGAAAACCACGGCTTACCGGCAGGGGCTGAGAACAATTAAACAAATACACGGTCAGTTCCCTCCCCTCTCCTTCGACACGCTGAATCTGATCAATGTTCACCAAGATCGTCCGATGAATCCGGCGCAGGCGGTCAATCTTCTGTTCTGAAAGCTGCTTCAGGACTTCATCAAACACTCCCTTCTCCGCGCGAATCTCCTCTACTCTGCCGGAGATTCTCATGATCGTTAATACCCCCTTAAGAAGCTGGATGCAGGCAATCTCATTGACATTATACCGACAAATCGTATGGCCTAAACGAAACTGCAAAGTCTCCGCCTGCTCATATTTTTTACGCAGATATTCTCGAATTCCCAGTGCCTCTCCTACCGTCTCTATCAGTTCACCAGGCTCATAGGGCTTTACCAGAAAATCATAACTGCATACTCTCTGCAGCACTCGATTCCGTAAATGCCTATGATTGCTAATAAAGATAATCGGAGTATTTAAATAGACGCTCTGCTGCCGAATCCACTCCGCCAGATGGATGCCAGTCACACCCGAACCCGCAATTTCAATATCCAACAGAAATACGGCATATCTATGATTTTTAATCCATTCTATCGCCTCCTTAGGCGTTTTACAGGTATCCACCGCCAGTACCGGAAACGTACCTGCCAGAATCTCTTTCATTCGTCCCGTCTCTTTTTCCTCATCATCCATGATCAGAACTCTCTTTTCATTCATCAGCCACTCGTGCCTCCTTTGAATAAAACGTCACTTCCACCCGAAATAGTCCCTCCTGGTCCTCCAACATCAAATCTCCATCGTATTTATTAACGAGTCTGGAAACCTGGTATAAGCCAAGACCCTGATGATGGTCTCCTTTTGTGGTACAGTTCTTCTCTATCATCTGCGCAATACTGGGCATTCGATCTGGAATGGGATTCTCAATCGCGAGACGATGCATCGTACGACCATTCTCCTCTTCACAGGAAAGACGGACTCCAATATACCGACGCTCTGGTTCCAGATCCCGGACTGCCTCCATGGCATTATCCATCAGATTCTGAAATATCTCTACCAAACGGTATTCCGGCAACGGAAACTCCGGCAGACGAGGCGTCGCGCTGATCTTCAGCTGAATCCCCTGCTTCTGCGCCTGATTGGATTGGCCGTATAGCAGCGCCCTGAATAATGGATTCTCCATATGCAGCAGAATGTCATTCAACTGGTTTTCGATCTGAAGATCCTGATAATATGTCTGCACTTCCTGCCGGAGCTTCTCAGGGTCCTTTTCCGTCATCACAAGATCATGCAAATAATTGAGATGCTTATTGTAATCATGCGCCCGCACTCTAGCGCTGTCTACATAGGCCTCCATGGATTGGATATACCGATCATTCGCAGCAATCTTCTGCGACTCCTGCCGGCCTCGAAAGAAAATCAACATACCCACAAATAGACAAAGCATGAGAAAATGGAGCAGCATAAATAACCCTGGCAGCGTCAGCGAAATATCTATCTGCTCATTCTGTAAAAACTGTGCTAATACCAGTACGGGAATTCCAAGAACCCCTGCCATCACCCAGCACATCTGCCGATGCTCATAATAGAGTGCGGCCAGATGTCTGCGCTGAATGATCCAGCACAGCAAACACACGCAGATACATGCCGAACCATTGACCAAAAGCATTTCGAAAAAATCATTCCATTCCCAAGGGACAAAGCACCGAAACAAAATCTGAAAATATTCCGTCACGGTCACCGCAAAAAACGTATGCATGATCGTAAAGGATAATGGAAATCCTCGAAACAAAAAGGCAAACACCGCAATCAAAATCAATAGAAGAAGAATTAAGCGAGGCTGCGGATAGAAAGTCGCCCATTCCATGATGGCAAACAGAGCCCCTACAATGAGCAGAGTACCTCCTGTCTGCAACCATCTGACCGGGACATTCATTTTCCCGAATAGTATGATGCGCCACTGATCGCTGTTTTCCGGCAGCAACACTGCCCAGATCATCAGGACTCCCAGGAGCCCCAGCATATCTGCCGCCCACTCAATCCACATCGCTTATACCTCCGCCGCGATCTGCTGTACTTTTTTCTTGATTCTCTGCAGGGCGTTATCAATGGATTTCGGCGTCTTCCCCATGGCCTTCGCAATCTGATGATAATCATATCCCTGAAGATACAGAGAAAGAACTCTTCTTTCAAACTGACTGCAATGCTTATCGATCTGCTTTTGCAGGAGTTTTATCTCTTCCTTGCCAATCAATGTATCCTCCGGAGAATCCTCCTGCGGAGCCGCCAGAATATCCATCATCGTCGTTTCCTTCTCCTCATCGTCGTTCAATGTCTTATTGAGAGAAACATAGGAATTCAACGGCAGATGTTTCAGACGCGTTGCGTTCTTTACCGCCGTCAATATCTGCCGGTTAATACATAAATCTGCAAAGCTGCGAAAGGCTGTTTCTTTATCCGATTGATAGGCCATGATCGCTTTATACAGACCTATCATCCCTTCCTGGATCAAATCCGCTCGATCCGCGCCAAGCAAAAAATAGGGTCTTGTCTTTACCCGAACCAAATCTTTATATCGTTCCAGCAGGAGATCCACCGCATCCGCTCCGTCCCTGCCGCCCTGCCGCACGATCTCTATGACTTCTTCATCCGTTAAATCCGCCCATTCTGGACGGTCCAAAATCGTCTGCTCGTAGTTTTCCACTGTATTCTCCTGTATTTTATCCGTTCATCCTCTGCCGTACAATCTCATACATCAAAACACCTGCTGCGACGGACGCATTCAACGAATTCACATGTCCCATCATGGGCAACTTAACGATATAATCGCTTTTCTCTCGTACCAGACGGCTGACTCCCTCATGCTCACCTCCGATAACAAGCGCAATGGGACCTGTCAGGGCCGTACTATATGCCATCTCTCCATCCATGTCTCCACTGACAATCCAAAGGCCCTCCTTCTGTAGTCCTCCTATCGTCTGCGCGATATTGTTCACTTTGGCTACCGGTACGTACTCACAGGCGCCCGCTGCTGTCTTGGCCACTGCCGCCGTGAGTCCTACTGCATGCCGTTTAGATATGATGACGCCATGCACTCCGCAGGCATCGGCTGTCCGCAGAATCGCTCCCAGATTGTGTGGATCCTGAATGCTTTCCAGAATGACCAAAAAAGGGACTTCTCCTTTCTCTCTGGCCTTTTCCAGGATATCCGCTACCTCCACATATTCGTACGCCTGTGCTATCGCAACGACTCCCTGATGATTCTCCCCGATGGAAAGCTCATCCAATTTCCCCTTTCCAGCCTCTTTCACCAATAGTCGCTTTTGTCTCGCAATGCCTACGATACGTCCCAAAGATCCAGTAAACGGCGGACGCTGCACATACAAACATTCTATGCCCCGACCACTGCGCAATGCCTCCAGTACCGCGTTCCTCCCTACAATGACAGAATCACTCTCCTGTTTCCTACTCTCTTCCATTTTCCATGTCCTCCATGACTTCCTCCATCCCTTGACACAGCAGCCTCCACAGTCTATCTTCTTTTTTCTGCAGATACAACATCCCCAATAAAGCCTCAAATCCAGTCGCCATCTTATAGTCTGCCACTTCCGCATGTTTGGGTATCGTATGTACTTTTGCATTCCGCCCCCGTCGCAATACATCCTGCTCTTCTTCTTCCAATGTATTCCACAACGCTCTGGCCATCCTGGCCTGCGTGCTGGCCTTGGCATATTGAGATGCATGCAAGTGCATCTGCTTAGGCGAAGTCTTCTCTGCCAGCACAATTCTTGTTCTTAAAAACAAATCAAACACCGTATCTCCCACAAAGGCCAGCGCGACCGGCGAAATCTGACGAAGCACAGGGACTTCCTGCATCTGCTCTTCTGTCTTCTCTACAAACATCATATATCCTCTTTCTTGTCTTCTTGTATTTCTTCTTGCAAACACCGCATCTGATCCCGAATCTCCTCCATCTCCATCTCATACGGATCCGGCAAATGAATCTGATCCAGAGTCTTACAGGGCTCCTCGCTCTGTTCATGATATTTTACGATTCGTCCAGGAATCCCTACTACGGTACAGTGGGGCGGCACTTCTGAAAGTACGACACTTCCGGCGCCAATCCGAGAATACGCGCCGACTCGAAACGATCCCAATACCATAGCGCCCGCGCTGATCAACACACCATCTTCGATCGTAGGATGCCGTTTTCCTTTCTCCTTACCGGTTCCTCCCAGGGTAACACCTTGATACAGCGTCACATCATCCCCAATCTCCGTCGTCTCTCCAATGACGACTCCCGCGCCATGGTCAATAAACAGACGCCTACCCAGCTTGGCGCCAGGATGGATCTCGATTCCGGTCTTTCGCCGACTACGCTGCGAAAGCCATCTTGCCCAAAAATAATGGCCCTTTTGGTACAGCTTATGGGCTCTCCGATGACTCCATTGCGCTCGAAAACTCGGATATAGAAATACCTCCCATTTCGAACGAATCGCCGGATCTTTTTCCCGAATCGTAGCAGACTGCTCTTTCCAAAACTGCCAAAAGTTCAAAATGATCCCCCCTCCCTTCCTACGTCTTTCTGTATTATATGATACTTTCTGAAAAATTGCAACAAAAAAGGAGCCATTGCATCTCTGCAATAGCCCCCGTATCATACTAGATAAATGACAACACAGATGACTGCTGCTGCCAGAAAACCTACTCCCGTGAAAAACCAACTGCTCAGCCATGGCTTTCGTGACGCGTCCCTCTCCTGTTTATATTCATAAAACGAAGGAAACTGCTTTGTCGGATGACGGAACCCAGCTAAAAGGGAAGCGAAAGCATATCGAAGCGTAGTGAAGGCTCCCTGCGAAGCGACCCAGCTAAGCCCTCCGCATCCGGCTAATAGAACTCCCGGTATCAGAAAACAATCGGATAAGATCCCTATTGTCGTTTTGAAATCCCGGCTCTCGAAAAGCCCCTGACTATAGGCAGAAAATGCGAAGAACAGGATTCCCACTCCCATACAGATTCCAAAACGAATGACTCGATTCTTTTCCATCGATCTTACTTCATCTCTGCCTGATATCTCTCAAATTCCGCCTGATTACAGCTCACGAAATGACCCGGCTTAACCTCTCGGAATGAGGGTTTGTCTACGGAATAGTCATGGTCTGCCAAAGGATTATATACAATCCTCTTTCTCTTCTTCTCATATATCGGATCCGGCAGTGGAATAGCAGAAATCAGCGACCGCGTATAAGGATGCAGAGGATTCCGAAAGAGCTCATCCGAAGGCGCCATCTCTACCATCTTTCCAAAATACATGACGCCAATCCGATCCGAAAAATATTTAACGACGGATAAATCATGCGCAATGAAAAGAAGGGTAAGTCCAAACCGATCCCGCAGATCATTTAACAAGTTGATGACCTGTGCCTGCACCGAAACGTCTAATGCCGATACAGGCTCGTCCGCGATAATCAGATCTGGATTCATGATAATGGATCTGGCTACACCGATACGTTGACGCTGTCCACCGGAAAACTCATGCGGATACCGCGTCGCGTGCTCTCTGACTAGTCCTACCAACTCCAACATTTCATAGACCTTGTCATCGATCACCTTCTTATTCCGTTCCCCCTGAATGACCAATCCCTCGGCAATGATATCCCGAACGGTCATACGAGGATCCAGGGACGCAATCGGATCCTGAAAGATCATCTGAATCTGCGTCACCAGTCTGGTACGCTTGGCCTTATACAGCTCATCCTTATATTCTTTGGTAAGGCGCGTTTTCTCTTCTCCGCTCGCCTTCTCGATCAAAGGCAAATATTTCTCATTCGCCTTCTTCACCAGTTCATCCGAATATTCCTTATCACAGTGTTTTTGATCGTATTCAGCGGCTTTGATCTCTTTTTTATTTTCTGCGATAATCTGATCCAGCTCGTTTTCCAGCCTCTTTTTTTCGCTTTCACTTCCTGCAGCCGCAATCTTCTGCTTATATTCTTTTTTCGCATGATGGATCGCATCCACATAGGATCGTGTTCCAGCCGCAATCCGAATCCCTTTGAAATACACGCTTCCAGAAGTGATATCGTATAATTTGATGATGGAACGTCCCGTTGTCGTTTTTCCACAGCCGGACTCACCCACCAGTCCAAATACTTCTCCCTTCTGAATCTCAAAGCTGACATCATCTACCGCCTTGAGTTCGCCGCCCTCCATCGGAAAGTACTGACAAAGATGCTCTACTCTGAGCAAAGTCTCTTGATTATTCAGCATCCTGCGCCCTCCCTCTTATCTTCATTCTTGCGATTCGATCCGTGATGATCTTAGGTGTTTCCACCTTCGGCGCATCCGGATGCAGCAGCCATGTGGCGGCATAGTGTGTATCCGTGATCTTGAACATCGGCGGCTGCCGCTCAAAATCAATCTTCATCGCATACTTATTTCGAGGCGCAAATGCGTCTCCTACCGGCGGATAAATCATATTCGGCGGTGTACCCGGAATCGCTTCCAACTTTTCATTGGTATCCAGATCCGGCATAGAGGAAAGCAGAGCCCAAGTATACGGATGGGCTGAATGATAGAACACATCCTCTGCAGTTCCATATTCTACAATCTTTCCCGCATACATAACCGCGATCCGGTCTGCCATGTTTGCCACGACACCCAAATCATGCGTAATGAAGATGATCGAAAGTTTTCGCTCTCTCTTCAGCTGATTGATCAGCTCCAGGATCTGCGACTGAATTGTTACATCCAGCGCTGTCGTCGGTTCGTCACAAATCAGAATATCCGGATTGGCCGCCAATGCAATAGCAATCACGATACGCTGACGCATACCGCCGGAAAACTCAAACGGATATTGATTATATCGCTTTCTGGGTTCGGAGATCCCCACTTCCTCCATCAGCTTGATCGCCTTTGTTTTAGCCACCTGCTTCGTGACTTTATCGACCACGCCGGAAGCATTTTCCTTCAGATACTCGATGGCGTCCAAGGTTTCCTTATGATAATCTCTCGCTTCTTGATGCGCTAAACAATCCTCATAATGCTCTATAAGGCGTGTGATCTGACGAATTAAATTCTTCTGCACCAGCTTCAGATCGGTAATCTGCGCGGCAGCTACCTCCCAGTCCGGCTTTTTCCCTTTCTGCGTCAAGCGATCATGCTTTGCCTTCGCCTTATTATACTTCTCCTGCTCCTTCTTGTTTTTCCCGATGGACGAGAAGTATTTATCCAATTCATTTTTCATTCCCGACTCAAAGGTATAGGAAAGACTGTCTTTCACAATCTCCAGCGGATTGATTGTCGCCTTTATCTTTTCTACGAGTACTTTATGCGCCTCATGACACTCGGAAGCAACCAGATGCTCTTTTTCAAAAATCGGAAGCTTCTCCTGCATTACCTGGATCGCTTCTTTTTTCTTCTGATAAGAAACTTTCGCCGCATAGGCCATACCCTTCTGCGCATCTTCGATGAAGTTCTCCATGAAATGCTGATTCAGGTAATCTTCCAGGTAGACATTCAGCTCTTCCACCGGTTTTACTGGCATCTCCTGTTGTGCGAATGTCTTATAGTATCCCATTGCAAAGAAATTCGGCATAGGCAGTTCCAATGCCTTCTGAAGAATCTCATGAAGCTGCTTCAGAAGCTTCAGGGTATCCGGATCATTTGGATTCTTTTTATACCGGCTCTTTTTGCCATTCAATTCCGAAATCGTCTGATTCAGTACATTTGCCTGCTCTTTCACCACATATTCTTGCACAGATTTCTTAGCGTACTGCAGGATCTGGCTGATACGAAACGGAACATCCTTCGCCGCATTCTTTTCCATCTCAAAGGTCAGCCCCTCAATCTCGTCCACGGCCTCAAAAGCAGCATCATATGCTTCGTTATAAGCACCCTCCAAATCCAGATGCTTATACTCAAACTTATCAAAATTATGGCATTTCTCTGTCAACTGTTCGGCTACAGACCGTCCTTCCTCCTGCGCTGCCTGGATCATATATTCATTCAGGTGCTTCAAATAGGTATTAAATGTAGAACGACATTCTCTCTGATGCGCCTTTCCTTTTAGGATCATAGCCTCCGTCAGCTGACGGCCAATCTTGACAATAGGATTCAGACTAGACATCGGATCTTGAAAGATCATCGCGATTTTATCACCACGAATACGGTGAAAATCCTCTTCCGTGATTTTCAAAAGATCCTGTCCATCATAGATGATCTCTCCACCTTCTACAATCGCGTTTCCTGCTAAAATTCCAAGAATTGCTTTGGAAGTGACGGATTTACCGGACCCGGATTCTCCCACAATAGCCAGAGTTTCACCCTTCGCCAGATCGAAGTTGATACCTCGTACTGCCTGCACCTTACCATTGGAAGTGCGGAAAGAAATCGTCAGGTCTCGAACTTGCAGTTTACTCTCCATACTTAGTCTTCCACTCCTCTCGTTGATGGGTTAAAGGCATCTCGCAGGCCATTACCAAACAGGTTAAAGGAAATCAAGAGCAACGCAAAATACAAGGCTGGGAAGAACATCGCGTGAGGCGATGTCGTCATAGACGTCTGTCCCTGACTCAGTAGTGTACCAATACTGGTTCCTACCAAATCCATCAGATTCACGATGCCCAAATACGTCAACGTAGTCTCAGTATTGACTACGTTTGGGATGATTAAAGCACAGCTCGTCACAATGGTTCCCAGAGAATTGGGGAAAATATGCTTAAACATCAACCGCTTGTCCGATGCTCCCAGAGTCCGGGCCGCATATACAAATTCCTGATTCTTAAAACGATAAAACTGTTTTCTGGTCAGTGCCGCCATGCTAATCCACCCTGTCAACATGAATGCGAATAGGAAAGATCCTACCGTTCCTACTTTTTGCGCCAGATGCAATTGGAACAAGGTTGCCACCACAATGAATGGAACTGCCGACAAAATATCACTGATACGGTCCATGACAAGATCGATCTTACCTCCATAGTATCCCTGAATCGCGCCATAAATCGCACCAATCGTCAGATTGATGGCAGAAACAACAACTGCAAAAATCAGAGAGAACCGCGAACCGATACCGATACCCGCGAATAAATCCTGACCCAAGGTGTTTGTTCCAAAGATATAAAACGGCTCATGACCATTTGTATAAATATAATAATTATAATAGCAAATACGGCACTGAACCGCCCCAGAACGACGCACGCTATAGATATAGCTGCCATCATCTCCTTCTACACGAAGGCTATTGTATTCCGCTCCCTCGATTGCCTTATTGGTAGAATAGGCGGGGATAAAATTATTATTCTCATCCAGAACCGCGGTTCCACGAGTATCCGATATCTGATACCAGATATTGGGATTATCCGAGATTCCTTGAATAGCTTCAGGTTCTACATAGGGATAAATCACCTGAATACCTGTCTCATTCTGAAACTGCTGGATCTTTTCAAACTCATCGTACGAGAACACACGGTATACCACACCCGTCTCATAGTATTTATTCGTCTCCAAGCGATAGCTATGAGACTCTTTCTCCTGTCCGCGATACATCGAAACGGTTGTCGTTGTATTGAGAATTCGAATAATCGGATTCATCCCCGTCTCTTCGCCAATTCCTCTCCAGTAATTATACTGAATATCATTCTGACTCTCATGCACCACCGCACCATCAAACAAACCGATCCCCATGTTGGCAATGGATTCAATAAAAGGAGGCGAGTTGGTGTATACCGTATCTCGATCATCCATCGTATAGGGTGAAATCATCGGGGCAAAAATAGAGAACAGAATCAAAAAGCCAATGATATAGGCCGCTACGACGGAAGATTTATTCTTCTTAAACCGAATCAGAGCATCGGCAAAATAACTTCGGTTCTTAGTCTCAAACTTCTGGTCGTGCAGCTTTGCATCCAACTGAGCGAACTCAAACTTCTCCGCTGGGATGTGTTCGTATTCTACATTCTGGTTCATGTTCATTTCTTCGATCCCATCCTTATCCGCGGGTCAATAAACCCATAGCTTATATCCACAATGATATTGGCCAACAGACCAATCGTTGTGTAGAAAACCGTCAGCATCATAAACATTGGATAATCCCGACCTGTAATAGAGTTGATATAAAGATTACCAACACCCGGTACGGCAAATATCTTTTCAATAATCAGTGAACCACTCATAATACCAATGAACTGACTGAATATATTGGGTACGACCACTACCATACAATTCTTGAGGGCGTGGCGAACCGTTGCTTGCGTCTTTGTTAATCCCTTGGTTCTCGCCAGTAGCATAAATTCGCTCGTGAGAACTTCTGTCAATTCTGCTCTTGTCGTTCTGGTAAATCCCGCGATAACACTAAAGGACAGCGACATGACCGGAGGCAGCATACTGACAAACATACTCCAAGAGAAATAATTCGTTCCTGAATTCATCAGGAACGGGAACAGTCCCAATTTATAAGATAGAAAATACTGAATTAAGAAAGCGTATACGAAAGATGGCACCGAGATACAGACCATGGTCAATGTGGAGATCAAATGATCGACCCAGGTGTTCTTCCTCAACGCGGCAATAATACCCAGTATGATTCCAATCGGAATACTGAACAAAATGGAATACAGGTTGACAAAAATAGTAGCTGGCAACCTAGACGTGAAGATCGAAGCCACATCCTGTCCAAAGTATAAGACGTCGCTGACGCCCCAATCCCATTCTGTGAAAATGTCCTTCAAGAAAATGCCGAACTGTACCAAATACGGTTTATTATAACCAGCAGCCTCTCGCCGTGCCTCAATCACCACAGAATGCGGATCTTCAAGGGGTAGCTCTACAGGCGGCAGCATTCTTATGAGTACAAAACACATCAGGGTGATGATGAACAACGTCACCAACATCAAAGCAATTCGTTTTATAACATACTTAAGCATATGTTTCCTCCAAGCAAGTTCATGCTTTCCGAACGCCCGGCCCTGCAAAGCATAAACGAAATGTGTTTATAACAAAATATTGCAGGATCGCAGATCCGGCAATATTTTACTAACTCCTAGAAATGGTATGACGCGGTCAAGCCGTAACGGCCGGCCGCGTCGTTCGAATTTTACCAACAAATATTAATACAACAATTCTCCGCCCTGATCTGCAACATACTGTGCCCATGCAGCGTCATCATAATTATACTTCAAGTACTGGATTCCACCATACGCCATAACCGGATTATAGTCCTCCACCACATAATATACCTGCTGAGACAACAACACCATTGCAGAATCCTGAAGCATCGGGATATAGTCGTAAGTCTGCAGTACACGTCCTTCGATAGCTGCCAGAATATCCAAACGAGTCTCAATATCCGCACTTGCTTCACCGAAGTTGTACTCTACGCCACCCACAGTCACCGTCGTACCGTTCAAAGCATCAGACCACTGCTTCAGATTCATAGTAATCGGCGTACCTTCCACTTCAATCTCCAGCTCCACAGAAGTCGAGTCAAACCAGTTCGCGTCATACTGCTTGGAAGGATTGGTATACAGATCCGTCAAACTGAATGGATTAAAAGTAGAACCAGTCCATCCTGCCAGTACCGTATCAGACATACCCGCACGGATACGATTAGACCATTCATTCTCATAAGGAGCGGACTTCACAAACTGTACCTTTCCTTCAAAAGGTGTACCTTTCGTTACCTCCGCCATCTTTTCATTCAGATAATCGATGGTCGTGGTCATGAAGTCGCTATCCTGAGAAATCGCGTACTCAATAGTAACAGTCTGGTCGGAAATACCATCGCCGTCCTCATCAGTAATATAACCAGCGGCAATTGCCTCGTCAAAGGCCTGCGTATACAGTTCCTTCGCCTTCTCTGGATCATAACCTGTGATAGACTCTACTGCCTCATCCAAACTGGAATACTGGGACACATCCACAGAATAGAAGTCGCACAGCGCCTGCTTCGCTTGATCTGTATTCCGATAGCTGGAACCTGTCGCAGGATCATATAAATACGCATCGCCAATTAAGCCATATGCTCCAGAACGAGCCGGAGATACAGTGCTGGCAAACAGCTCACGGTCATACGTGATCACGACAGCACGACGGAAGCTTTCGATTGTCATCGTCTGCAGATCCGTTGTCGTCGTGTCAAATCCATCGTTTGCCTCACGCTGATTCAGTGCATCCAGATAGCCGTTCAGGATCAGGAAGAAGATCGTATCATTCGGCGTCGTGAACGCATAATCACTTGCACGATACGTATCAAAATCATCAGCCTGCAGCGCATACGTCATCAGCTCGCCCCGCAGGAACATCATCTTCTGTGTAGAAGCCTCTGGAACCAGCTGGCAGTCGATAGCTGTTGTCTGATACATATCATAGGTCTGTCCATCTACCGGATCCACATACTGATGCTTTCCATCGGTATATCCATACCAACTCTCATTCTTTTCGAAACGCATGGACTTACCGGACTGATACTCCACCAACGAATAGGGCCCATAGCTGACCGTCGTATCTGCACTCGTATTATAGGTAGAAGTCCATACGCCATTGTTCTCGGTCAAACACTCCTCATACAGCTCCGGATACACAATCCAGTTCGAAGACAGGCTATACAGCAGATTGAAACCGCTCAGAGACTTACCGAATACAATCGTGATCTGATAATCACCGCTCTTATACAGGCCTACAGTATCAAAACTAATTTCATCCGGCCATGTCCAGTTAATATAGATTTCATCCGCGAAATAACTCTGACCCAGCGCGATACTCGCTTCATCGGTTCCGTACATCTGCGGATAAAACACATACATCTCATTGATCGTCAACGGAGTCTCTACTACCTCATCCTCAGCCGCCAAACACAGTCCTGCCGCGTCCGCCGTCGTACCGTCGAACGGATAATTATCAAAATCATAGGAAGCCCCGAAAGAAAGATTCCAGTTGATATACGCAACATCATCGCCATGTGCTGCGAAGAAATCTTCTAACGTCTCCAGGCCCTCTCTCTGCATGACTTCCGCAACAGAAGTCGGCATCGTCTGTCCCTGGTTCGCATAGTTCTGCGCACCGGCAATCACCCTATCACCAGAATAATAATCGGACGCTCTATAGTTTAGAAGCTCCGGTCTCAGCAGTTGCTGCATGGAATATACATAAGTATCCGCATTGATCGGAGTACCATCTTCCCAAACCGCGTTCTCATTCAAATCGATGGTATAAGCATATCCCTCTGTCGCAGACTCTGGAATACCGAACTCCGGATGCTCCGCCTTCACCTGCTCAGTCACATCTACTGGCATATCCGCCGCCATCTCCGGGATGATCTCATATCCAGTATAAGGATCCTTGCCCTCCACCGGATGCAGTTCATCATTATAAACGAATCCATACAGACCTACACGAATATAAGTGTCAGGATATGAATCGTCCTCTGTCTGATACGTATGCGGGTTCCAGTTTGTTGCCAGAGTCGATACGGCATCCTTATAAGTATAAGTACCGCTTGTCGTCGGCAGTTCATAGTCAATACCATCATCTGCCGTACTCTCATCGGTAGCACTCTCATTTGCCGTGCTGTCTGCGACACTGTCTACTGCACTGGAAGTGCTGCTGGAATCGCCCGACTCGCTGCTGCATCCAGACAATACACTGGATGCTGCCAGAACCGCAACCAGAAGAAAAGCCAAAAACTTCTTCTTCATTCTTTTTCCTCCTTTTATATTTTTCGGTCTCAACCGAAATACGCCGCTGTTTTTATTTATACGGCGTCCTGCTGTCTGTTCAACAACAGAATAAAGATATTATACTCATCCCTTTGCATCTTGTCAATAGGTTGCATTCATATTTCGGCAAAAAATTCGTTACAAAAACGACGCTTGTCCGTCTCTCGCATATATTTTGCAGCATTCTCTTGATTTCTTGCAATTGATTGGATAATTTATTTGGTATTTTTATAAGAGCTTTTGCAGGACATCCTGGCTTAAAAGCTCCTTAGGCAGGGATTCCTCCGTTATGATCTGACTGGACAGCAATCGTTTGCTTTCCTGCATTTCCAGTATACGTTCCTCAATTGTGTCTTTCGCTATCAAACGGAAGACTGTCACCTTGTGTTTCTGTCCGATACGATGCGCTCTGTCTGTCGCCTGATTTTGTGCCGCCAGATTCCACCATGGATCGTAATGAATCACAATGTCCGCAGCAGTCAGATTCAGTCCAGTCCCGCCCGCTTTCAGGGAAATTAAAAATACTGATGTATCATCCATATGAAAACGCCGAACCAATTCTGCCCGTTTTTCTTTAGGAACGGAGCCTGTCAGCATATAATAAGAAATCGGTTCCTCATCCATACTTTGTGCCAGAAGGCTTAGCATGGAAGTAAACTGGGAAAATACGAGCACTTTATGTCCTCCCGCTACCGCCTCCCGTAAGAGATGCAGACATGCCTCCTTCTTAGCCGAACTTCCTTTATAGTTTTCATATACCAGCGCCGGATCACAACAGATTTGCCGTAGGCGGACAAGTGCCGTCAAAATCTGTATATTTCCTTGTATCCCGTGTGCCAAAGAACTTTTCAATTGCCATACATTCGCATTATACAGCTTTCTCTGTTCGTCCTCCATCCCCGCATAAATCGTGATTTCATTCTTATCCGGCAATTCTTTCAAAACATCCGCCTTCAGCCGTCGTAAGACAAATGGACGAGTCATCTGACGCAATCGTCTTGTTGCTCTCTCATCGTTCTCCCTTACAATAGGGCCTTCAAACTCCTTCTGAAACCTCGTATAGCTAAAAAGCATCCCCGGCATCAGAAAATCAAAAATACTCCAAAGCTCACTTAATCGATTTTCAATCGGAGTTCCTGTCAGCGCGAATCGACGGATTGCCTGAATCTTCTTCACCGCTCTGGCCGCCTTTGTCGCATGGTTTTTAATCATTTGTGCCTCATCCAAAAACTGATAGCGGAAGATGTGATTTTGATACTGCGTCAGGTCTCTTTTCAGAAGATCGTATGAAGTGATCAGGACACATCCCGGAATCTGCCATGCTTCTAGAAGAAGCAGTTCTCTTTCCTGCATATTTCCCGCAATCACTACTTGATGCAGTTCTGGTGCAAAGCGTCTGATTTCGCTCTGCCAATTATAGATCAACGAAGACGGACATACAATCAGCACGGGCATTTCTTTCTCTTTTTCTTCCAGGCGATAAGACAGAATCAAAGAAATCACCTGCACTGTCTTACCGAGTCCCATATCATCTGCCAGGATTCCCCCAAACCCCATAGCATCCAGCGTACGCATCCATTGATATCCCGTCTTCTGATATTCCCGCAAGATTGGTTTCATGGACTCAGGCACCGGATAATTTGCCTTTTCTGCAGATACGATTTTCTGAATCAAGTCTTTAAAACCAGCATCTCGCACGACTTGTACTTCATCCGTATCTTCCTTCAATACCATATCCAAATATGCCGCCCGATACTGCGGCAGTTCGATTTCCCCCGCCTGTAGATCTTTCCCTCCTAAATGAAGCCCATCCAGAATCTCCGATAGCATCTCCAGAGAATTATCTTCGAGCCGAATGAACTCTCCACTATGCAATCGAAAGAACTTCTTTTTCTCTCGATAGTTTTCTAGCAACCGTTCCAGTTCCTCATACGGCAGATCTTCCGCCGCAATCTGCAGATACAGGAGCTGATTTCTAACCGAGATTCCCGTTTGTAGCCGCGGAGCACTCCGAATCCTCCATCTTCGAAGCGCTTCTGATACATAGACTTCACCGACTTGAGATAATGTCTGCTGTCCCTCATCCAGAAATGCAAAAAGATCCTCCTCCGACTTCATGTTGAATCTCCGTTCTTTCCGAATCACCTCCGGAAAGAAATGACGAACCATACTTAATGCCGCGGATTCCTTCGCCACATCTCGGTATGTATCCCCTAATCGTACCGGTTCAAAAACATTATAAACCTTGTCTCCATAGGATGTTTCAATGCGACAAGTCAGAAGATCCCTCTCTCCCTCTTCAATATAAATCCGAACCTGTGCCGGCTCTGGCCGAAACTTCTCCAGAATATCCTCTTCCATCTGCACATAGCAGTATCTTTGCAGTGTTGGCAAGAGTGCTGTAATCAGTACCGGCAAATCCGCATCCGCCACAAAAAATTGCTGTCCGGGCGCCTTGCTGCTGAATGTTAAAACGGGACGCATTTCCTTACTGTATTCTTCGCTACATCGATAAATACAATTCCCCCATTGCACAATGAGCCTCTCTGCTCCGCAAATCAGCCAGAAAAAACTGCTTTGCACAGATACTCCTCCCTCGCCCTTCTGAATCCACACATCCAGCTTGGGATTCTCTGAGATCACTTTCATCTGTCTTGGATGTCCCGTATATACAAGAATCTCCTTTTGCTCTCTCAGGTTCAGCAAGTCATTCAACAACTGGGGTGTAACAAAGAGCTTTCTAGCATCTATCTCCAACAAAGGGCTTTTCATCTGCTGAAGTTCTTTTATAGCCCGCACTACAAAATCTACTATAGGAAGCGATTCTTCGCAAAAGACACTTCGATCCAACAAAATTTCCAATTTCTTTCCATATCGAACTCGTGCGTGCCGATCTAATTGATGGACAAATCCCTGTATATCCTTTAGGATATACAGGGTCCCTATTCCAATTTTAAATTCTACCCAAGGTCCTTGATCCTGAAAATGAAGAATCGGGATCAACTGTACTTTTCCCGCGCTTTTCCCCTGGAAATACCGCATGCTGTCTCTCAGAGCATATGTTCTCAGGATTTCACGGCCATATTCGGAAGTCAGCTTTTCCTCCTGCTCTTCATCTATTCTTGTTTCCTCATCCATCCCGCATCGCTCCTTCTGCCCGTATCCTATTCTCTCCTCAGCGCCTCAATGGGATTCAGATTCGCTGCTTTAATCGATGGTAAGAGGCCGAATATAATACCGACCGCCATTGAAAACAATACCGACAATACGATTGCCGGTATGCTGATCGCCACCGGCGCGTCGGAAATCCGAGACACAATCTGCGACAGGCCGATTCCCAAAACCACACCCAAAATACCGCCCATACTTGTCAGAACCGATGCCTCCGTTAAGAACTGTCCCATGATCTTTCTCTTTCTGGCACCCAACGCCTTTTTGAGTCCGATCTCCCGAGTACGCTCAGAAACAGAAACCAGCATGATATTCATGACGCCAATTCCGCCTACCAACAGTGAAATACTGGCAATCCATATCAATTGCTGATTGGTCGCCGCGCTCAGATCCTGCAGATTTTTGGCCTGCTGCAACAAATCCGGACTTTTATACAATACTGTCTGCGTCGTATCCGTCTCGCTGACTCCCGCACGAGCGTTCAAAAGATCTGCTGTTTTCTTCCCCGCCTGGGTCATATCCTCTGTACTGGTTGCTCTGAGCGCTACCATCTGCGGTTCATCATATCGATACACGATCGGCCATGCCTTTCCAGGAATAAAGACTCTGCCTGTACCATTTTGATAATAATAGGTATAATAGTCTTCTTCCGTCTGAATATCCGGCTGGAAAGCATCTGTCTGCTGAACAATCCCAATAATCACAAATGGCTCGCCTTCCATTTCAATAGTCTTCCCCAAAGGGTCTTCCCCTGGGAACAAAGCATCCGCGGCAGCCTGATCCAGAATTGCCACTTTCCTGGTTCCATCAAAATCTCTTCCGGAGAAAATCCTGCCCTGCACGGGTATATAATCATACACGTCGAAATAATTCTCATCGACTCCTATAACATACCCGTTTGTCAATCCCGTACTCAAATGAAAGATGCCTTCATATACACTGCGCTGCAGTACCAGCGAAGCTTCTGCCACTTCTGGAATTTCCCGGATCTCCTGCAGCACCTCTTCCGTAATCGGCTGAAACTGATCTGGAATCGTAGAATACTGCGGTTCCAATGTGGAACTTCCTTCATACAAACGTACTAATACCGCATTATTTCCCGAACCGATGATATTTTCTTTGATCTGCTCATTCGTTCCCTTAATCGTAGAAACAATGGTAATGATCGCCGCGATTCCGATAATAATACCCAGCATCGTCAGAATAGAACGCATCTTATGAGACCAGATCCCCTGAAATGATAATCGAATATTTTCTAACATTGTCCCTCTCCTACATCAACAGTTCGTCACCCTGCGGCACCGTCTTAACGCCCTCCTGAGCCGCCTTCCCATAGGGAAACGCAATCGAGTCTTCCATCGTCAGGCCGCTCAGGACTTCCATATAGTAACCGCCGTCCAACATGCGTCCCAGTTCAATATACCGCTTTTCCAGTACACCATCCCGATCTGCCAGTACATAGCTCTGGCCATTCTCTTCTCGAATATACATCTTAGGAATACAGAAGGTATCTTCCGACGTCTGATTCGGCGTCAGCGTCAGCTCGATGGATTCTCCCTCCTCTAAAGCACTGTAGTCATCAAAATAAACGGTGAACGGATAATACGAAGCATTCATATTATCGCTGCTGCTCCATCCTTGCGGCTCCGTAGGAAACGCACCTACTTCTGTGACCGTCCCTTCATAGGACATACCGCTCATCCAGGACATACCGCTGACCTTCTGACCTACCTGCACCTGCTCTAAGTTAAATTCACTCATGACACCCGTCACGTAGAATCCTTCATCGCCCGTCACGACAGCGACTGGCATTCCTACTAATGCTCCATCCGGTGTAAGAGAAGTGACTTTCCCGTTGACCGTACTGCGAACCACTGTATCCTCCAGCTTTTTACGAGTCTTTTCCAATTCCAGTTCCGCCATCTTCTGGCTCAGTTCCAGGTCTCGGATTTCCAGTTCCTTTTCCCGAATCTGTCTCTCTAATTCTTCTTTTGTCGGTCCCTGAGGCTCTGGATCTGGAATCGGTTCCGGCTCCTCTGGAAATGATTCTTCCGGATAAGACTCTTCCGGCACAGACTCCTCTGCCGAGGAATCATCTCCTGGCTGCGAAGTTTCCTGTCCATATAAGTTGAAGATGCCTCCACGCTGTAATGTCAGATGAATCATCCCCTCTTCCACCGGCAGTTCCGTCAGGATGTCGCTGCCAACGACAGTGACCGTCTGCACATTGTCCATATACACCCTAAGATTCATAGACAAGACCATTTCCTTAGGCAATTCCTCCTGTGCCACTGCAAGGATCATGGACAAATCATCTATGGATGTTAAATAGACGCCTAAATCCCAGATCTCTATCTTTTCCGGCGCAGTCAGCCCTTCTGTACTCATATACCAGGCATACTGCAGATCCTCTTCCGGATCATCCAGCTTATACTTTTCAAATACACAGTATACCGGATCCCATCCAATCCATCGCTCATAAAAACTCTGCATGAGCTTCGCATTCTGCGCAATACGATACCGATACGGATCCTGCAAAGTACCCGTTCCCGCATACGGCTCGCTTTCCTCCGTCAATACCGTAATCGGCCCTTCTTCTACAGGTTCCTCTGGATGGCTGGAATCCTCTCCAGAAGATTCCTCTTTAGAGGATTCCTCCGCAGAAGACTCTTCCGGCTGACTCGATTCTTCTTTTGAGGATTCTTCGGATGCACTGGATTCCTCCTCGGATGGTTCTTCCGGTCCAGTGGATTCTTCCATAGAAGATTCCTCCAGATCGGACGATTCTTCGGGAAGATAAGATTCTTCCTTCGATGATTCTTGCGGAACAAGAGAAGACTCTTCTCCCCCAGGATTCTCTTCTTGAGAGGATTCCTCCGGTTGTGTGGATTCTTCTTCTGAAGAGATGTTGGAATCCTGTTGATGGGGTTCCTCTGCCGTTCCTTCACTCGATACCAACACAACACTGAGCCCGCTGGCATCCGACGGTTTTGTATTTTTCAATTCATTCAATTCGCGGTACAGCCGATCCATACGAACATCCATGGAATCCAAGTTCAGCTCCTGTCGTTCGACTTCTAGCTGAATCGCTGTAGGATCATAGCTGAGAATTGGATCTCCAATCTGTACAGAATCTCCTTCTTGCACATAAAACTCCTGCACCTGCTGTTCGGTACTAGCTATAACCCGTTGCGAATATCCCGATTGTACATACCCATAGCTCGTGTCATTATCCCAATAACTGGAGGCTATATTCATGACTGGGATTACCTCCGCCGTCATATTATTATTTTTATTTCCAGCAGCCCAAGCCAGAATCCCCGCAACAATCGCTATGCATAGAACCGATGAAAGTACAATGACAGAAACCTTCTTTGCCTTCTTTGTCATACCCTTTCCTCCCCTCCATCCCGGTGAAACAGCTCTCCATCACGAATCATCAGACGCCTGCCTGCCTGCGCTGCTATATCCGGTTCATGTGTAATCATGATAATGGTCACACCTTCTTTATTCAAAACATGAAACAACTCCATGATCTGTTCTCCTGATTTTGTATCCAGCGCGCCGGTTGGCTCATCTGCCAGCAGAATACTCGGAGAATTCGCCATGGCCCTTGCGATAGCTACCCGCTGTTGCTGTCCGCCAGACAACTGATTGGGCCGGAATGTCATTCGATCTTCCAACCCTACTTTTTTTAGCATTTCCGCAGCTATTTCTTTACGCTCCTTGGATTTTCTCCCTGCATACACCAAGGGAAGTTCCACGTTCTCCAAAGCGCTCTGTCTGGGCAGAAGATGAAAGTTCTGAAAAACAAAACCAATCTGACGATTCCGAAGCATTGCCAATTCCCGATCATTCTTTTCCAGAACATTTTCTCCATTCAAGGTATACTCTCCCGATGTAGGCAGATCCAAACAACCGATAATATTCATCAACGTGGATTTCCCAGATCCCGAGGGACCCATGATGGATAGGAAATCCCCCTTTTCTACCTGCAAGGAAATATTCTTTAATACGGGCACTTCCATCTTTCCCTGCATATAGTTTTTATAGATGTTTTTTAATTCCAGGATCATGGCATCATGCCTCCCTGATCCTCCGGAGATGTCTGCATCATATTCCGCGTTGTTGTCTGCCCCTCGGACAGCCCTTCTCTGGGGGACGCAATATAATCCTCCGGTGTCAATCCAGAGAGAATCTCATACGTATCCTCCACTTCATAGTACGTCCCCAGTGTGACGGCTCTCTTCTCCAGTTTTCCATCCCGATCCGCCCATACATACCATTGATCGCCTTCCTGCATCAAATAAGCAGAGGGGATTGCCAATAGATCTTCTCCGGCAGATTCGCTGAGCAGCTCCACATAGACATGCTGTCCCAGAATCAAACCATCATAAGAATCTAACACAATATAAAAAGCATAGGACGAAGAAGTCTGCGATGCATCTGTATTACTCATTCCATAATACATGCCATTGACATTATCTTCTGTTTGACTGGTATCAATCTCAGAGATCACTCCCGTCCACGTTTGATCCTCAAATACTCTGGAACGAACCAACACCGCGCTGCCAGGCGTAATCTGATGAACATTCTGCTCGTTAATCTTAGCCTTTATTCGGTATTCCCCCGATGCCATCAACGTGATATATGTCTTCTCCTGACCATACATATCGGTAGTATCGCCATCCAGAACCGTTTCATCAATCGACTGCACGACGCCGGTCATCGTGCTGTACACCGTGTCATTTTCCATCTGATTTTTCTGTTTATCCATCTCGGTCTGTTTCACTTTTTTATCATACTCTGCCTGCTTAATCGAAGCTAACCGGTTCTGAATCTCAATTGTATACTGCAGCTGATTATCTTCCGAAGCGGACTTCTTCTCCTCTTCCAGAGCCGCAATCTCTGAATAATATGTACTGATTGAATTATCCAATTGTTCAATCTCAAGCTGTGCCTGTTCCAACGTGAATTGAATTTCCTCTGTATCATAAACAAACAGCGGATCCCCCTCCTGCACGCTCTGTCCTTCTTCTACCAATGTCGTTTTGACTGTCCGTCCCTGTTCTGGATTCACTTTCAAAGTCGCCTGCGGCTCTACCATGCCGGCAAAACGATTTTGTACCCCTGCAAATCCATTCATACCCGCAAGTTCCCCTACACTGTCCACATAGACGTCTTCCGACTCATCTCCCACGCGATCTCCGCATCCTGTGAGCAGCAGTCCCAATGCCAAACACAGTGCGATGATCCGATCCCACTTCCTCATACAATTGTCCCCCATTCTTTAAGGTTGATTTCCGTTTCAGTATATCAGATTCCTTCTGAAAACTCAACTATGTAAATCAAAAGATTTTCTTAAAAAAAGCCGCCTGCGTTCTGTTCCCAACAGTTCCGCAGACAGCTCTTTCCATCACTGATTCTTCTGATAAATCAACCATAATCCATCTAAAAGAAGATGATCATCCCGAATAAATTTTCTTCGACAATAAGGAATCACAGCTGCCGCCAATCCTCCCGTAGCAATCAGAGCTGCCTTCATTCCCAGCTCTTCCTCAATCCGTTCCGCTATACCATCCATCATGGCCGCAGTCCCCAACACACTGCCTGATCGCATGCTATCAATAGTATTTGTACCGATCACATGCTTTGGCACGGTCAGATCGATATGGGGCAGCTGAGACGTGTGTTCCGATAAAGCCGCCAGCGCAGTACGTACTCCAGGCAGAATCACAACTCCCCTGAAACTTCCATTTTTGTCAATAACAGAAGCTGTAGTCGCCGTTCCCAGATCAAAAACAATCTGCGGCACAGGATACTTGTGCAGAGAAGCTACTGCCCCTGCTACCATGTCCGCTCCCAGCTGTGCCGGATTATCGATTTTGATATTCAGTCCCGATTTGACTCCTGGCCCCACCACCAACGGTTCCCTGCCAATTATATACTGAACCGCCTTCACTAACGGAGATATCAGCGGCGGCACTACCGTAGAGATGATTCCCCCCTCCAGTTCTTTACAATCCACATCATTAATATCCAACCAACATTTAAATTTTATAGCGTACTCTTCCGCCGTTGTCTCAAGATCCGTCTCGAAGCGGCCTACATAGCGCGCTCCTCTCTCATCCAGGCATCCGGCAACCAGATGCGTATTTCCCACATCAATCGCAAAAATCACTATACTCTTCCTTTCTTTTACAAAAAGGGCGGAGTTTCCTCCGCTCCTCTTCCTTATATATCCGATGGAAACTGGCGTTTCATGACCACATCCAGCGCCTTACTGATGGCAGCGGCCACAATAAAGCAAACAATCGCCTCTATGACGCCATTCAGCCCCACAAATACGCCTACAAACGCCAGGAGATTCATCCCCCCTCGCATTCCCATAATATAATCTGTCTGTCCAAAGAGAAGCAACACGCCCCCCACAAAAAATATAGTATTCAACAGCGCGCCGCATAAACTTGTCACACAGTACGAGAGCGACTTCGATTTGGTCCGATCCACACGCACCAAACCGCGGAAAATCAATCCACATAGCCATCCCATCAGAATTCTTGGCACCATACACACCAGAAAGGTAAATACTGGCTGAATCCCCAACAGCACATTTCCAAAAGAACTCATACCGAAGCATTGCATAAAGCTTGCCAAGCCAAACATGGCTCCTAAGAAGGCTCCTGCACCGGGCCCCATCACAATCGCTCCGATGATCACCGGAATCATGATAAATGTGATTTCCACCATCCCCACATGAAGAAACCCAATGGGAGTAAATCCCATGAGGAAAATGATGGCTGTAAGTATGGCCAACTGTGCCATCCTACTTGTTTTTGCAGAAATATTCTTGTTCATTCGATTATCCTCCTGCTATTGTTTTCGTGTCAGACAGTCGCTTTTCCCGAGACTTCTGCATGCCCCGCGACGTCCTCTCTGCAATTGAAATACAATGCAGGCTTATTATACCCGGTCGTTCTTAAATTTTCAAGTGATTTATGAAAAAATTACCCTTTATAATGGCACTTAAAATCAGGGACTAGTTTCTTGATCACCGGCAACATACCGATTCCATCCGGCGTATGCGGCGGAAGCTGCCAAAAATCATGCGCGTTAAAAGTATTACCTTCGATGATGACGGGCCCCTTCTCTGTCACAGCTACATCCCATCCAATATACCGTACCTGCGGCACTACCAGACTCGCCTCAAGACACATCTTAACAGCTTCTTTTACATACGGTATCTGATATCCTACCAGCGGAACGTGTGTCTCTGGATGTTCGTAATAAATGATGCCCTTTGTGGTATCTCCGGAATGCGCAGGATACGCGATTTTCCCCGTTTCCGGATCTACTCTGGCAAATAGGCAGTTGTTGTCCACGATGCTTCCATTGAGCCCCATCTTCTGTACAATATAAACCACATGCGGTTTTCCCCAATTATCCAGAATCGTGATAATCCGCATGCTGTTCACTGCATTGGCATATAGTTTCCGTAATGCCGGATGCTGGATGATCAGATCTTCGATGGTACAGAATCCCTTTTCCTTAAAATAGCGGTACAAAGAGTCAAAATCCGGATAATCGGGTACATGAATCCGCTCACAGCCGATTCCGCATTCCTTATCCTTCAGTTTTCCAAAAAGCCATTCTCTGCTTTTCACAAACTCTTCCACCTCTGCCTTTGAAGCCTTCTCCAATTCGATAAAGCCCCGTCCCAAATAATCATGGAATGTAGTATAAAATTCATCTTTATTCTCAAAAATAGAAGAATACTCCGGATCATTCAAAAACTCATTCAGCTTTTTACTGACCAACCGTGTTACATAGGTACTGCGCTGCTTCGGTGTCAGATTATAAAAAGCAAACACCTGATAATCATAATATCCCGCGCCGTATCGCAACGTACACTGTACCATATCCAGAAAGATAAAAAACTTATTTCTTCCTGTCTTCTCATGTACCGCGTTGATTGCGCTTTTCATCTTGTCAAAGCTGGCGTGAGCCAATACCCTGAAAATATAATTGCGATCCGCCATCTCATTTCCTCCTCGAATCTTTATAAAATCGTGGAACCCGCTTCGATATTCCACAAACAATCTCATCCACATTGGTATGCAACATATCTGCCATCCACTGTACACTCAGCCGATCTCCCAGCAGCGTCACAGTATCCCCCCGCTGCACATCCGGTATATCCGTTACATCGACCATACACTGATCCATACAAATCCGCCCGATAATGGGCGCCTCCATACCATGGATCAGGACTTTTCCCTGGTTCGACAGCTCTCTCCGCAAGCCATCGGCAAATCCCACGGGCAAAGTTGCGATACGCGTCGTCCTCGGCGCCACAAAACTCCCTCCATAACCAACCTCTGCCCCCTTTAGGACTTCTTTCACCATGACCACATACGTATACCAACTCAGGATTTGCCGTAGCCCCTGCGCCGGCCAGTCTATCTCATCGGAGGGAGACAATCCATATAGGATATCCCCTGCGCGCACCGCATCCATCTGCACATCCTCCATCATCAATATCGCTGGACTATTCGCTACATGGAGCATTGGCAAGGGAACTTCCAATGCTTTTATCTGCTGTACAAACCGTTGAAACAGATCATATTGTTTTCTCGCGCTCTGATGATCCGCCTCGTCCGCCCTGGCAAAATGCGTAAAAATCCCCTGTACATCCAGCCCGTCCATCCGCATAATGCGTCCAATATCCTGCAAAGATGCTTCCGACGGTGAAAAACCGATGCGATTCATCCCCGTATCAATCTTAATCTGTACGCGCTGACGAATCCCCTTTTTTCTGGCTTCTGCCGCCATAAATTCTGCCATCTCACAGGAAAATACAGTCAGATCCAGTCGATATGGCATTGCTTCACGCACACACTCTTCTCGAATATCTCCTAAAACCATAATCGGCTCTTGAACGCCAGCCTTGCGAAGTTCCATTCCCTCTTCCCAAATGGCTACCGCATATGCGTCCACTCCCGCGCGCTTGAATGCCGGATAGAGTCCAACAGCACCGTGACCGTAAGCATCCGCTTTTACCACCGCGATCAGCTTTACATCAGGATGCAGCCGACGTCGGATATTCTCCACATTCTGTCCCAGCCTGTCTAAATCTATAACCACGGCCGTCCTCCCCGACCAGCTTTCCATGCCGACGCCCCCTTCATACATACTTCAGTGTTTCATTCTAACACATCCATCGATATTTTACAATCCTAAAATCCGACGTATTCTTGCGATCTTGACGGATGTGATCATAAAAAGAGGCGATTATCCGTAGCTATGGACTATCGCCTCATGATCTCACTCGGTTCATTCAATTTGAAATAACAGGATCTTCTTGTAATAATTCTTCATATTCTTTGGCTTCTTCCTGCGCTAGAACGCGTTCCAGAAAGACGCGGTCATGAAACAGGCCATTGGTTCTTGCCTTCATCTGCCGAAGTTTTTCCAGTTCTTCCATGTTGAGTCCTCTCGCCAGTAAAATCGCATTGATCACTTCCACGACATCCGCCAACTCTTCCATACTTCGACTTGCCATGTACTCTCTCATTTCTTCCTTCAGTTTCTCATGTAGCGCATACAAATATTCATCATCATCCAGATGCCGTATTAACGGTGTATATCCATCTCGCTTCATAATTTCCGGGACACGATCCCTGACCAATTTGTTGTAAATCCGTTCTTTTTTCATTGTCTGCCCCCCCTATTCGGCTGATTTTCGGAATATAATTTCTCCTGTTTGTTCATCCATAGTATCTACGATAGCTAACGATTCTACCCGAATTCCCCGTTTTCTAAGAAGATCGCCCCCCGGCTGAAACC
Source organism: uncultured Clostridia bacterium (assembly GCA_937892735.1). Lineage (GTDB taxonomy): Bacteria > Bacillota > Clostridia > Lachnospirales > Bianqueaceae > Faecimorpha. Next base: position 51,050 of record CALBGL010000066.1, read on the forward strand.
CCTTTTCAATTCCGATGCCAATCCCCTCTACCGTTCCTTCGGCTTCTTCCACCAACTGGATAAGCCCTGCGACAGCACATCCATTGGCTAAAAAATCGTCTATAATCAAAACATGATCTTCTGGTAATAAGAATTTCCGAGAAACCAAAATAGGATACATTCTGCCATGTGTAAAAGACTTTACTTCTGCAGTATATACTTCCTCATCTAAGTTCATACTCTTACTTTTTTTAGCAAATACCACCGGAACATGAAAATATTGTGCTGTAATACATGCTAATCCAATCCCTGAAGCTTCAATCGTCAAAATCTTATTGACCGGCCGATCCGAAAATCTTCGCGAAAACTCCTGCCCCATCGCATTAAAAAGATCTATATCCATTTGGTGATTCAGAAAACTATCTACTCGTAGTACATTTCCGTTACGAACCACACCTTCTTTACGAATGCGTTCTTCCAATTGTTTCATGCAACTTCTCCTTTGTACGCTCTTGAAACAAACGTCCTTGACGGCCATCTCAGGACATGGCTCAGTCCCTACCGTATAGAGATCTATCATGCCACGCCTATTTTACCATAAGGGCAAATGGCTTTCGGAGATGCACGCCCTTTGGCAGGCATCTCAAGGCGTAATCCATCATTACGGTGTAGAAAACTTCCAAGCCACGCCTATTATACCACAACAAGACTTCCGTCGGAGTTTGACGCCCTTTGGCGGCAAACTCTGGGCGTGGCTCAGCCACCTATAACTATAGGAATCTATCAAGCCACGCCTATTATACCACATGTTTCCTTTTTTTGTAAACCCTTATTTCAGCAATTGTCGTATTAATTTACAAGTATAATTCCGTACAAAGCAAACGATACGGCATTTCATCTTCTTCGATCTGGGGGAAGCGCCCAATTTTTTCATAAAAGCGATTATCATTCTCATCGTCATTACACATGGATACTTCTCCCAACAGTACATCCCCACTTCCCCGTTCTACATGAAAGTCATGATACAGATAGGGTGGCACTGTCAGACTCTCCCCTGGCGTGAGTCGGATCTGTGTACCTGCCCGTACGCATCTTTGAGCTCCATCCGTATGAATCACCGCCGGTGTATCCGCTAATTCCCCCTCAGAAGTAGAATTATAGACGGTAATCAGAACATTGCCACCCCCTCGATTTATGATATCTTCCATCTTATTCCAATGGAAATGCATAGGAGCCGTCTGTCCTTCTTTGAGCATAAGCAATTTCTCCGCGTATGGCTTTGGATATTGATCAACCATTTTCACGTTTCCATTCCGGAGCGTAATCAGCGCAAACCCCACCTCATCAAAACGTCCCAAGCCATAGTCCGTGATATCCCAGCCGAGATGATTATCTCGAATCTCTTGGCATTCCTCGCCCTTCTCTTTCCATTCCTGCGGAGTCCATTTGCAGAACGGCGGGATCTGCACTCCACATTTTCGGATCAAAGTTTCCATTTCTCGAATCGCCTGATTGATTCTGGATCGTTTCATTTTCCTTCCCCCATTTTTATAAAAATAATACGGCAACAGTCGCCTGCCACCGCATACATATCCCCTCATTATTCCTTCTCTGACGTATCCTTCGAAGAAACATCCTCCTGCGCGCTGCCCTCATCTTTTTCCTTTCTCTCTGGAAGTTTTTCCGTTCCCTCATCCGCACGCACAATCTTATAGTCATCTTCTTCTACCACGTCGTGACCGCTTTCATCCACTTTGACATAACGATACTCCCCTTCCGCGTCGTACTTGGTCTGGTTCATATATCTATCAATAATCGCCTGCCGCTCCGCATCCAGACTGAAGCCCTCCAGCTCCTCTTCCTCCAGTTCCTCGTCCTCCGAAGGCATATAGTTCTTGAACACCCTTTCCAAAAGCGCCGCTGCAATATACATATATAGTCCTGGAATCACAAACAAGAGCCCCATATTGATCATCAGACAGACATATACCGAACCCACAAAAAGCACCGTCAAAACAATCGTTGTCAGCAGATGTTTATTCGCCATCAGAAAACCATACTTGAAAAAGTCCTTCGTTTTCATTTCGAACCGAGCAATCAACGCAGGCACATACAGACTGATAAAGATAAACTCAATACCTACCAGCCCTTCTAATGGTAAAATAATATACGTTCCAGAACCAAAACTGGACTGGTTATTGATAATCAACCAGATATTATACAGGATTACGCAGACAAGAATGGTAATAAAAAGACTCAATAGCATGCACTGCTTATAGTTAGTTTTATACGCATGCCAGAAATCCCTCATCGTATAGGTATCGGTTCCCCGTTGTTTTTTTCCCATAGTATAAACGACCGCGCATGTGGCCGGCGCCCAATGCAAGAGACATATAAAAATCAAAAGAAGACCTACGATAGGAGGCACCATTCCCAAAATACCGGTTGAAAGTAAAATCATGACTGGCAGGATCCCACCCATCAATGCCCATACCGCACTTAAGATGATCATATCAAAAAGTAACGTCCCATATTTGACAAATGGACCATCCATACTGAAAAATCCAGCCATACTATCTATTCCTCCAAAATCAAATTCCAACGCTTCAGATTAATGCCTCAAAACGAATCTGCAACGCCATCTTAACAATTTTTAAGTCTCTTTTAAGACTACACTTATTATACCGTATTTCCTATTTTGAAACAACCGTCGTTTGTATCCATTTTGTGAACACTTTGTAAATCTCCATTCTTTTACATATTTTCCTATAATATCACATATTCATACCAAACCAAAACGCGAAAATAGGAAACTTTTTCCATAGTCCCCTCATATCATCATTTCAGAGCGTTTCAGGCCGTCAAAACCGCAAAATCCAGCTTTTCGATGATACTACACATCGCGGAGTATCATCACTTTGGAGCGTTTCAGGCCGCCAAAACCGCAAAATCCAGTTTTTCGATGATACTACGCCTCGCGAGGTATCGTGTTCGCCGATACAAAACACCCTGTCATAAAAAACCCCCCTTAAGTAGATTTTGGTTATCTGCCTTGTCTACTTAAGGGGAATCATATCATTCCTTAGAAATGCTCTGCCGCCTGTTCCAAACGGCGCAGCACACGTTCTTTTCCTAATAAGCCGCATACCTGCGCCAGATCTGGTGACTGTGCCCGTCCTGTGATCGCTACTCGAAGTACCATGGAAAGATCCGCCACACTGCCCGCGTAGTCCTCCGGATTCTTTTTATAGTTCTTCATATCGCTGCACAGACGATACTTCGGACACATCTCCTTCAGCTTATCAAACCAGGCCGATCCATCATCGGCTGGATCATACACAGACTGATAATCTTCCAGGATCTGACGCAACGTATTCGTTTCCAGCGATGGCATCTGAGTATAGTCTGGCGCAAACAGCTCATCGAAGAAGAACGACATATATGGCTTCACATCCTGCCACAAGCCAATATCCTTACGAGGTTTCTTCCCGCCTCTTCCGATGCTGAGAACGGCCTGGGAATACGCGGGATCCCGAGTGAACAGCGCCGCAAACTCCGGATCGTTTTCTTCCGCCCAGGAGGCCACTTCCTCATACACGTCAGCCGCGCTCATACGGGAAATGACATTCTTGCTGACATCCATAAGCTTATCCATATCGAACAGAGCGCCTGAACTTCCCATCTTCTTCGTATTGAACGGGAACTTCTGCATGGGCTCTTCCGGATTCGCCATGCGCCACTCCTCATAATTGGAATTCAGCATGGTCATCAGATATTCCAATACCGAACTGTTGGGAAATCCAATCTGTCTGTAAAAAGAAAGCGCTAATTCCGGATCCTTACGCTTCGAAAGCTTTCTCTTCGCTCCGGTTTCCGGATCGATCTTCATGAGCTGCGCCGTATGCAGATATTTAGGTGGTTTCCATCCCATGGCCTGAAACAGCTGTAAATGCATGGGAAGTGACGGCAGCCACTCCTCCCCACGGACCACATGTGTCGTTTCCATCAGATGATCGTCAATCACATGAGCAAAATGATATGTGGGAATTCCATCGGATTTCAGAAGCACTAGATCCTGATCATTTTCTGTCAGTTCCAATTTTCCTTTTACTAGATCCGTATGGAAGATCTTATGCTCGATACTGCCCGGAGAACGGAAACGGATCACATAAGGAATCCCCGCCTGGATCTTCTGCTTGATCTTCTCCAAGGTCAGATTCCGACACTTAGCATACTTCCCATAGTATCCGAAATTCTCCTTATTGGCTTCCTGCTTTGCACGCATTTCACTCAGCTCTTCTTCCGTACAGAAACAGGGATACGCCAATCCTCTCTCCACCAGGGATTTTACAAAAACGTGATAAATCTCCTTGCGATGACTCTGATAGTACGGTCCATAGTCTCCTGTTTCTCCATCCAGCGTCGCCCCCTCATCGGGCACCAGTCCAAAATTGCGAAATGCCTGGATAATCAGTTCCACACCATTCTCCACAGAACGCTTCTGATCAGTATCCTCGATGCGCAGATAGAATACGCCGCCGGACTGATGTGCTAAACGCTCATCCACCAGGGCGCCATATAAGTTTCCCAAATGCATGAAACCCGTCGGACTCGGTGCGATTCGTGTGACCTTGGCTCCTTCCGGCAGTTCCCGCTTAGGATATCTTGCCTCCACATCCTGCGGCATTTCCTTCACATCTGGAAACAAATATTCCGCCAGTGCCTTTGTATCCATTCTGATTCCTCCCCTTAGTTTTTCCATTGCATGCCATAACGCTGTACCAGAAGATCCGCCGATAACTCTTCTGACTTGCGCTTTCTCTCCATGAGCTCCCCCTTGACCGCCTGTACCGGAAGATTCTCATATAGAATCCGATACACACATTCTGTGATGGGCATCTCAACTCCATATCGCTGAATAAATGCCATGGCTGCCTGCGCCGTATACGCACCCTCTACCACCATCTTGACTTCCTGGATGGCCTCCTCCATGGTCTTACCCTGGCCAATTAAAATCCCGGCTCTGCGGTTTCGGCTATGCATACTGGTACAGGTCACAATCAGGTCTCCGACCCCACTGAGCCCATTGAAGGTATGAAAATCCGCGCCCATGGCCATGCCCAGCCGCGCCATCTCTGCGATTCCTCTTGTCATCAGCGCCGCCTTGGTATTATCCCCGTAACCCATTCCATCGGAAATCCCACAGGCCAGCGCTATGACATTCTTCAATGCGCCGCCCAGTTCCACGCCGATGAGATCCGGATTGGTATAGACTCTGAAATACTCGTTCATAAACAGATTCTGTGTCTGCTCCGCAGCTGCCCTGGAATGCGATGCAGCCACTACGGACGTAGGAATCCTACGGGATACTTCTTCCGCGTGAGATGGTCCGGAGAGAACCACGACCGGATTCTTCGGACAAATCTCAGAAATCACCTCTGCCAGTGTCTTTAACGTATCCGATTCCAGCCCTTTGGCCACATTGATGAGCAGCATCGAAGGCTGCAAGTATTCTTGAATGCTCTCCATCGTGGATCGCATATAGCGAGAAGGTGTGGCCAGAACAACCGCTTCTGCGCCTTGCAGCGCCTCTTCCGCCTGGTTCGTAATCTGAATCGCCTGCGGAATCTTCACTCCCGGCAGAAATGCCTTATGTTCCCGGTCTTTTTGAAGCACTTCGCATTCCTCGGCCGAATAGGACCACAGTCTCACATCCTGTCCATTTTCACACAATAGAATGGATAATGCCGTGCCCCAGCTGCCGGATCCCATCACTGCCACTCTCATTTCTTGTCACCATCCTCCTGATGAATCACAACTTTTTGCCCCATTTTACGTTCTGTACCTGCGAGCAGCCTCTGAATGTTCGCGCGATGTCTCCAATAGATCATGACCGTAAAGAATAGGGAAAGCAACAAAATCTCAACGCCATGTGGCCCTCCCAAATAGAACACTGCCGTACACAGCGGGAAAATAGTGACAAACAGCAGCGATGCAATCGACATATACTTCGTCACCGCCAAAGCTAACAGCGCAGGAACTCCTGCAATCAGAAGAATCCGCCAATCCATGCATGCCATGATACCAATGGTCACCGCAACGCCTTTGCCACCGCGAAATCCCATATAAAACGGGAAATTATGTCCCAGCACAGCACCCACACCGGTAAAAAGCAACAAGTGTTTCTGATCATATCCAAAGATGAGCGCTGCCACAATCATGGCCGCAATCCCTTTTAGGATATCGCCCGCCATACAGGCAAGCCCGACTCTCGTCCCTAAGACCCGAATCGCATTCGTCGCTCCCGAGTTCCCGCTGCCATAATCTCTAATATCAATGTGCTTGGTCAGGCGCCCGACGATATAAGCCGTCTGAATACAGCCAAATGCATATCCCAATACCATACACCATATGCGTTCCAACTCCAAATCCCCCCGCTTAGAATCTTTCTTCCAATACACCGCGCTCTCGGATGATAAACTTCAGCGGAGTTCCTTCAAAGCCGAAGTTCTCCCGCAGCCGGTTCTCAATGTAGCGCGTATATGAGTAGTGCATCAGTTCCTTACTATTGACAAATACCACAAATGTAGGGGGCTTGACCCCGACCTGAGTCATATAGTAGATCTTCAGACGTTTTCCCTTATCCGAAGGCGGCTGATTCACAGCCATTGCCTCATACAACACATCGTTCAAGACTCCTGTAGGAATCCGTTTGCAATGGCTCTCTGCCACCTGATCCACCAATTCAAAGAGTTTCGTCACACGCTGTCCCGTCTTAGCGGAAATAAAAATCTTCTGGGAATAGGGCATGAAGCTGAGTACCTGGTTGACCTGCTCTATAAATCGGTAGATGGTCTTATCGTCCTTTTCCACCGCATCCCACTTATTCACAGCTACAATGGCGGCCTTTCCATTATCATGAGCCAACCCCGCGATCTTCGCGTCCTGCTCCGTAATCCCTTCTTCTGCGTCGATCATGATGACCGCCACATCGGCTCTCTCCACTGCCGAGACCGCCCGAATCACAGAAAACCGCTCGATATCCTCGTTGACCTTGCTCCTGCGGCGAATCCCCGCCGTATCAATAAACACGTACTTCTTCCCCTGATATTCCACCAGCGTGTCAATCGCATCCCGCGTGGTTCCCGCAATATCGCTGACAATCACGCGTTCCTCTCCCAACAGACGATTGATCAGAGAAGATTTTCCTGCATTCGGCTTCCCGATGACGGCCACTTTCAGGATCTCGTCTTCCTCGCCTTCGTTTTCGTCCCCTTTAGGAAAATACTGAACGACCTCATCCAGCAGGTCTCCGACACCCTTACCCTGTTCCGCAGATAAGGGCATGGGATCTCCCAGTCCCAGTGAATAAAACTCATAGATCGGGGTCAGATCCGTCATGCTATCCATCTTGTTGACAGCCACCACCACTGGTTTATGACTGCGCCGCAGCATGTTTCCCACTTCCATATCCGCATCTGTCAGGCCAGCCTTCGAATCCGTCACAAAAATAATCACATCCGCCGTCTCGATCGCGAGCTCCGCCTGCGCCCGCATGTATTTCAACAAAACATCATCTGTCTTCGGTTCGATCCCCCCCGTATCCACAATCCGGAACGCATAACTTAACCACTCTGCATCCGCGTAGATGCGGTCTCTGGTCACACCCGGCGTGTCTTTCACAATCGACAAGCGTTTGCCAGCTAGTTTATTAAATAACGTGGATTTTCCCACATTGGGTCTTCCCACCACTGCTACAATCGGTTTCATATTAACTCCTTCTTTAAACAACTTACTATCTTATGCACAAAATCCTTTCCAGATGATTTTACTATATCTATGGGCGTCTGTAAAGCTTTTTTCAGATCCTCTACGGATACATCATCCAGCAGGATTTCCTCATCCGCCTTCAGAAGATTCTCCGGCAACAGGAGCAGCTTGCCCAGTTCCTTTCCTGTAAGCTGCGCCCGAATATCCTGGCCGGTTAAGAGACCCGTTACCGTGATCCGCTCTCCAAAAAAGTCATTACGAATACAATGTACATGCACCTCGCCGCCCTGCATCCTGGCCAGAATCTGTTCTGTAATCTTTTTGATATACCCATACGCACTGACCGCTGTCACCAGGCTCACCAGACCATATCCTCGGGTTCCCTCCGGAATCTGACAGATCTCCTCCTGCGCTTCATCCCAAAACAGCCGCATCATGCCCACACCGTTTTCGATCTGGAGGTATCCATCATAGGCTTCCTCTTCCGGCAGTTCTTCCTCCGCGAGAATATAGAACTCATCGGACAGATGCACAAAATGCAGGCCCGTATTCTGATAGAACTTTTTCCGCCACGGTTCTACCTGCCGGATCAACGCTCTGGCGTCTTCCTTCGTAAAGGGCTCCAACGGGTACAGTCCTTCCCGATATCGACTGAGCCCCACAGGTACAATCGACAGGCTTTGCATCGCCGGTACATACGGCTCCAGATCCCGCAGTGTCCGTTCCAATTCCTCTCCATCATTGATCCCTTTACAAAGGACAATCTGCCCATTCAGGACGATACCCGCTTCCGCCAGTCGCCCTATGTGCCGCATGATCTCGGCTGCTTTTGGGTTTTTCAGCATCTTGACACGCAACTCCGGATTCGTAGTATGGATCGACAGATTGATGGGCGACATATGATAGCGGATCGTCCGCTCTATGTCTTCTTCTTTCATATTTGTCATCGTGATATAGTTCCCATTCAGAAAAGAAAGGCGGGAATCATCATCCTTGAAATAGAGCGTAGGACGCATCCCTTTGGGCATCTGATCAATGAAGCAGAAGATACAGCGATTGTGACAGTGCTGATAGGTACCCATAAAAGGATCCTCAAACACAAGTCCCAGATCCTCCTTTTCCTCCTTTTCGATCTCCGCTTCCCATACTTCTCCCTGATGGTCCCGTATCTTCAGGGTCAACTCCTCTGCTGTCGTATAAAAATAATAATCCAGCACGTCTTTGATCCTGTGTCCGGAAATCTCCAGCAAGACATCTCCTGGTACAATCCCCAGTTCTTCTCCAATACTATGCGCAATGACTCTCTCGATCTTCTGTTCCATAGTCCACCTTCTTCCTAGATCAATTCCAAAATGGCCGCCATTCGTCCCGGAGACTTGGTCTTCCGATAAGAATGGAACACATCGCTATGGCAAGCTGTACACAGGTCTGTCACCGTGATATGTTCCGGCAGGACTCCCTCCGAAAGCATCGTTTGACGATTGGCCTCCCAGAGATCCACATAGAACTTTCCGCTGGACTTGGCTGGCCGAATCAGTTCGGCCCTGTGGTCTGCAAAGGCTGCTTCAAACTGCTTTTCCACATCCTCTCCCACCTCAAAACAGCAGGGACCAATCGAAGGCCCGATCGCCGCCAGCAGGTCTGCTGGATCCGAGCCAAAGTCCTCTTGCATTCTTCGGATCATCTTGGCTCCGATTTTCCCCACGGTTCCTCTCCATCCTGCATGCGCCAATCCAATCGCTTTGTGGCGAGGATCCAGAAAGAACAAAGGTACACAGTCCGCATGAATCGTCACCAGCCCTACCTGGGACCGATCCGTAATCAATCCGTCGATAGCTTCCATCTCCCGAGGAAATACCACGCCCTTTCCCCGATCCAGCACGCCTACTCTCAGAATCTCCGTTCCATGAACCTGTGCGGATACCACCAGATTCCCCGGAAAGCTTCCAATAGCATACGCGATCTTCTCATAGTTTCTACGTACGTTCTCGGGTACATCTGCCCCAGAGATTCCTAAGTTCATTCCATAGGGTTCCGGACTCACACCCCCTAACCGGGTTGTGAAACAATGCCTCACCAGTCCTGTCTTTTCAAATGCGGGAATCGTGATATAACAAAGCTCCCCTTCTGTCTGTACCGTCAAGTTTTTACTTTCGAGCATAACCCGCCTCCTCTATTAAAACGCATTCCGCAGCCATCGAATGTACAGTTGTTCTCCCTGCTTTAACAATTCAATCACATCGAATCGAATCGGCCTGTCCAGGTCTCCCATCTGCTTGCAATACCACAGCGCGCTGCGCCGAATCCGCATCTGCTTTCGCACATCCACCGCCTCTCCCGGAAATCCATACACAGTGGACGCACGATACTTCACTTCTCCAAAAACCAGATCCTCTCCATGCTGATAAATCAGATCCACTTCTCCATACACCGTTCGAAACTGCCTTTCCAGAATCCTGCAGCCCTGGTTTTCCAACCAGCGAGACGCCACAAACTCCATTCGATTCCCCAGGTCTCGCTGATTTCTCATTCTACAAAATGCCCGATGAAGGTGCGCCGATGCAGTGGACACGGACCATACTGACGCAGCGCCGCAATGTGCTGTGCCGATCCATACCCCTTATTGGAAGCGAATCCATATTGAGGGTAGATCTCATCCATCTCCCGCATCCACTGATCCCGGGTTTCCTTCGCCACGATACTGGCGGCTGCGATGGAAACGCTGGCTCCATCCCCTTTGATAATCGACCGCTGCGGCAGAAGAACCTCCTCCAGATGCACCGCGTCGATTAAAAGCGCTTCCGCCTGCGGCCGCAACGCCTCCACCGCCAGCTTCATCGCCTGTTTGGTCGCCTGCAGAATATTCACACAATCAATGGTTTCCACATCGACAGTCCCTACTGCCCAGGCAATCGCCTTTTCTTGGATCTCTTCAAAGAGCGCTGCCCGCCGGAGGGGCGTCAGCTTTTTAGAATCATCGACCCCCGGAATCACCAGCTTTTCATCCGACGGCAGAATCACAGCGCCCGCCATCACGGGCCCCGCCAGCGGTCCTCTGCCCACTTCATCCACCCCCGCGATCAGTTGATACCCTTCAGCCCGAAGTGTATTTTCAAACCGACTCATCTCGTGGTACTGCTTGATCTTCTCCTCCAGTGTTTTTCTCGGCACTTCTCTCATCCTCCGGTACTTCCAGTGTGATACGTCCTATCTTCCCGTTTCGAAACTCGTCCAAAATGACTCTTGCGGTTCGTTCCCAATCAATGTGGCCTCCACTCACACGATGTCCCCGATGAGCTCCGATCGACAACAACAACTGTTCATTATTCTCTTGTATCTCTTCTGCTGTAAGTTTATACCGCTCTCGCAGTAACTCTCCATACTCCTCCCGCAGAAGCCCAATGAGCAGAACCGCCACCGTATATGCATCCAAATTCTCGGCTTTAATGGAACCGATACAAGCGATTCTTTCTCCAATTTTAGGATCCTCGAATTTAGGCCAGAGCATCCCCGGCGTATCCAACAGCTCGATCCCGCCCCGCAGACGAATCCATTGTTTGGCCCGTGTGACTCCCGGCTTATTGCCGGTCTTGGCCGCTTCTTTCCTTCCTATGATTCGATTAATCACCGTGGATTTTCCCACATTGGGAATCCCAGTAATCATCAGGCGCAACGCCCGTTCCTGCCGTCCTTTTGCCGCTTCCTTCTGAATCTTCTCCTGGCATAATCGTTTAGCCATGGGCCCAATCTGCGCGATCCCCGTTCCATGCAACGCATCCAAAAGGACAACTCCATACCCCTGCGCCTCATACCATCTCTTCCAAAGCTCTGTCTTCGCAGGATCCGCCAGGTCTGTCTTATTCAACGCCAAAATCCTGGGACGTCTCCTCCATAGTTCATCTAGATAAGGATTCTTACTACTGTAGGGAATCCGCGCATCCACTACTTCGACTATCGCGTCTACCAAGGCGATATTTTCTTCCATCATCTTCCGAGTTTTGGCCATATGCCCCGGAAACCACTGTATTTCCATTCTCATTTCCTTTCCGATATCACTGACTACATATGAAAAGGGGGGTGTTGCAAACGCTGCAACAACCCCCGCGAATCCTTCTTGCCGGTGCGGAACACACGGTATTTCGGCAAATCAGCGCATCTTGAATCTACGAACTTGGTTCTATCATTGCACAAAGCCGATTCTATCGAGCGGCCAGAACCGTATCGATGCCTTCCCCACGATCTGATCTTTAGAAACCGCTCCTACCTCACTAAAACGGCTATCCTTACTATTCGCCCTATTATCTCCCATCACAAAATAGGAATCCTCCGGTACCAGGAACGGATACGAAATATCCCCCGAGATCTCTGTGGACATTTCCAAATACTTCGATTCATCATAAGCCGTTCCATTGATATACACCATGCCATCCATGATCTCGATCGTATCGCCAGGAAGACCAATGACACGCTTAATCAGATATTCTTCCCCCTGTATCGGATCGTCATACGTGAACACAATAATATCGCCTCGTTGTGGCTCTGTGAACCGATAAATGAACTTATTCATCAGAATCATTTCGCCATTCTCCAGCGTAGGCGCCATGGAACTGCCATATACCGTACTGTTTTGCGCAACAAACGTCAGAAGCAACCATACCAGAACCAGGGCTATGATGATCTCCTTACTCCATACCAGAACGCCCTTCACAATATTCCAAGTACGTCTGACTGAAGAGACGGGCACCTCGCTCTCCGTCGTCTGAGTTTTAGCAGAATCCTTTGCTGCCGATGACTTCTGCGGCTTATCCTTTTGTTTGACCTCCTGCGCCTTAGAGAAGGCATTGGACATAGTCAGGTTGGGGTGTTTCGCCGCATCCGACTCCGGTAACGGGGGAAGCCCCATATCATCTACGAAAAAAGAATCCAGCTGGTCATTCTCTTCCTTCTTACTCTGTTTGGAAACAGGAGTCTCCGCAGACCCCTCCGTCATCTGATTGAAGTCAAATTCCAGAAGCTCTGACAGGTTCTTTGTATCCCGACCCTCGTTCTGGCTTCGTTTTTCTTTCTGATTCTCCATACTATTCCCCTTTACACCGCCCCGTAGGGTCTCTTACGATTCTGTTTTCTACAGAATATATACGAAAAAGGACATTTGTCTATGGACAAACGCCCCTAGACTTTTCTCCATGGATAAATGTCCTGGTTGTATACGATCCCGCTGTAAAGACCGAAACGGGCAGAATATATAGCATCCCACCCGTTTACTTTACAAGCTTTCGCCAAAGGCTCAGATCTTCTCCTTAACCTTTGCAGCCTTACCCACGCGATCACGCAGATAAAACAGTTTTGCTCTACGAACAGAACCTTTGCGAACCACCTCGATTTTATCAATCGTGGGAGAGTGCAGCGGCCAGGTCTTCTCCACACCTACGCCATAGGACATACGGCGAACAGTAAAGGTCTCCCGCAAGCCACCGTTCTGACGCTTCAAAACGGTACCTTCAAACATCTGGATTCTCTCTCTGGTTCCCTCTTTAATCCGAGCATATACGCGAATAGTATCTCCTACTCGAAAATCGGGACGGTCTGTCTTCAGCTGCTCATTCTCAATCTGACGAATAATGTCTTGATTCATGAAGCGAACTCCTTCCTTTTCATAGCAACTCTTAATGCAAGCCCTCTCTCAAAGATACGCTTATCGCAACAGCGGAGCGGCCGTAGTAATTGAGGCGCCTCCCGCAGAAGGACGCCGACTGCCAGCTATACTGGCAGACTGTAACAAATGGATTATATCATAAACCTATCTATCTGGCAAGACTTTTTTCTAAAAACTTTTCACGAAGCCGTTCATAGATTCCGCGCTCTTCCCGACTCATCTTCTCTGGTATCAGCAGATCCGGGCGCCTTCTCATCGTGATTTCCATCGAACGTTCCAAGCGCCATCTGCGGATCGCCTCATGATCTCCCTCCAGGAGTACCGCAGGCACATCCTGCTTATGAAATGTGGCTGGCCGCGTATATTGAGGGTACTCCAGAAGCATCCCCGAGAAGGATTCTTCCCCGGCGGATGCTTCATTGCCCAGAACTCCCTCTACCATGCGAGCCACTGCGTCGATCACCACCAACGCCGGCAATTCCCCTCCAGTAAGAACATAGTCTCCAATGGAAATCGGATCCGTAACAATCTCGTCGATCACTCGCTGATCGATTCCTTCATAATGACCGCATAAAAGCACCAGGGTTTCTTCTTGCGCTAGCTCACGCGCCTTCTTCTGCGTAAAAGGAGTCCCTGTTGGCGTCATGTAGGCCACCCTGGGTCTTGTTCCCACCGCTTTGCAGATATCTGCATACGCTTCGCACACCGGTGGCGCCTGCATTACCATACCGGCTCCTCCACCATAGGGGGCATCATCCACATGCCGATGCTTATCCTGTGTGTATTCTCGGATATCGACTCCATGTACTCCAATTCGTCCCTGCTTCTGCGCCCGATCCAGAATACTGAAAGAAACTGCCTGCTGGATCATCTGGGGAAACAGCGTCATCACATAGAATTCCATCTTATATTTCCCTCAATCCCGGCAGCAAATGCACGGTTAGCAGATTTTGTTCAAAGTCCATCTCTACCACACACTCCGGAATCGACGGTATCAAAATCGGTTTTCCCTGTTCTTTCTCCACCTGAAATACCTCGTTGCTTCCCGTCTCCAGGATATCTGTCACTATTCCCAGATCTTCCCCCTTATCGGTCACAACTCGCATTCCCATCACGTCCGCAAGATAGTACTCCCGTTCTCCCAGAGGCAGCGCCTCCTCACGGCTTACCCAAAGCTGGCGTCCTTTCAGGGTCTCCGCGGTATTCCGATCCGTAACCCCTTCAAACTCCAAGAGTACCATTTGTTTTTGGAACGCTACTCGTTTCACTTCGTAACTGCCTTGAATCTGATCCTGGCCAGGAAGGCTGTACAATACCTTATCCAACTTGCGGAAACGTTCCGGATCCTCTGTCACCGGAAACACTTTCACGCCGCCTCGAATGCCATGAGCACTGGTGATGACACCGATTCGAAAATACGCTTCCATTCTTATCTCCTTCCCATCTCATTTTCCAGTAAGAAGACAAAAGCCTCAGATCGGAAACAATGCTCCTTCTGAGGCGTCAGGCCTTATACAATGTCGATAATGACTTTCTCGTCCGTCTTCATGCCTGCTGCCTTAACAACGGTACGAATGGCTCTTGCGATGCGACCTTGTTTTCCGATGACCTTGCCCATATCGGACTCCGCCACACGGAGTTCCAGATGCAACGCGTTTTCCTTGTGGGATTCCGTCACCACAACCTGATCCGGATACTCCACTAATGCCTTCGCGATCATCTCCACCAAATCTTTCACGACGTACCTCCTTACTGAACTCCGGCGATCTTCAGAAGCTTCTGCACCGTTTCAGTAGGCTGTGCGCCTTGAGACAACCACTTCTTCGCCTTCTCCACATTGATCTTTACCACGCTGGGCTCCTTTGTCGGATCATAATATCCCAGCTCCTCGATAAAACGACCGTTTCTCGGAGAGCGCTCGTCTGCAACTACTACACGGTAGAACGGCACGCCCTTAGCGCCCATTCTTCTCAGTCTGATTTTAACCATGATATTCACCTCACTTCTATACTTTAGGCTTATGAAACTCCGTCCTGGTAGGATAGAGAATTCATCATTCATCCTCGCAAGGAAAAAGGTAGCTTTCCTAAAAGTCCTTTCTTCTTGCCCTTTGCGGCTCCGGCGAATTGTTTCATCATCGCCTTTCCTTGTTCAAACTGCTTCAGCATCCGATTCAATTCCTGAATGCTTATGCCAGCGCCCTTCACAATGCGGCGTTTTCTGGACGCATTTAAAATTGATGGATTCCGCCTCTCCTGGGGCGTCATGGAATAGATCATGGCTTCCACCCGTCCCAGGGCGCTCTCATCGATATCGTCCTCTTTGATCTTACCACCAAGTCCCGGAATCATCTGCAACAGCTCCTGCATGGAACCCATCTTCTTGACTTGCTTCATCTGTTCGAGATAATCTTCCAGATTGAAATCATTGGCCATCATCCGCTCTGTCATCTGCTGCGCCGCCCGCTCGTCGATCGCTTCCTGCGCCTTCTCGATGATGCTCAACACATCGCCCATGCCCAGAATCCGGGAAGCCATCCGCTCCGGATGAAACGCTTCGATGTCAGTGACCTTTTCTCCTACGCCCGCGAATTTGATCGGTTTTCCTGTGACCGCACGAATGGAAATCGCCGCGCCACCCCGAGTATCGCCATCCAACTTTGTGAGAATCACACCGGTGATATCAAGAGCCTCGTCAAATTGCTTCGACACATTCACCGCGTCTTGTCCGGTCATGGCGTCTACCACCAACAGCAGCTCTGTTGGTTGCGTCTCACGCCGAATGCTTTTCAGCTCTTCCATCAACTGCTCATCAATGTGCAGCCGCCCCGCTGTGTCCAGAATCACAATCCCACAGTCATTGCGCACAGCCTGTGCCACGCCCTGCCTTGCGATCTCTACCGGATTGGTATCTGTTCCCATCTCAAAAACCGGAACATCTACCTGTTGTCCCACAATCTGCAGCTGTTTCACTGCCGCGGGCCGATACACATCACAGGCTACCAACATGGGACGCTTCCCCTGCTTCTTTAGATATCCCGCCAGCTTGGCCGCCATCGTCGTCTTACCTGCACCCTGAAGGCCCAGCAGCATGATCACCGTAGGGGGCTTGCTGCTGTACTGGATCGTGGTGTTCTCTTCTCCGCCCAGAAGGGCGATCATTTCCTCATGAACGATCTTAATGACCTGTTGTCCCGGCGTCAGACTGCTCATGACTTCCTGCCCAACGGCGCGTTCCTGTACACTCTTAATAAAGTCCTTCACAACCTTGAAGTTCACATCCGCCTCCAGCAAAGCCAATTTGACCTCGCGCAGGGCCTCTTTGATGTCCTTCTCTGTCAGGACTCCCTTGCCTCGCAGCTTCTTAAAAACATTCTGCAGCTTATCGCTGAGACTCTCAAACGCCATCCGGAACCTCCCTTCTGCTTTCACCCACCGGCAAACCCAACTCCCTGGTCTGCTGATCCATCTGATCCAATACCGCTTTCATGACTTCGGGATGATCCACCTGCGCTTTAGCCTGTTCTACCAGAACGCGAATCCGTTCGATGCCCGCCTGCTCCCTCTGAAACCACCGGATCCAGTGCAGACGCTCTTCATAGCTTTGCAGCTTCCCCACGCTGCGGCGGATCAAATCATGCGCTGCGGATCGGCTCGCCCCTCTGGCTTCACTGATCTCTCCCAGAGACAGATCCTCAAAATAGTACATCCGAATAATCTCTTGCTGAGGCGGGGGCAACAGCTCTCCGTAAAAATCATATAATAACGAAATCTCATAGACCTGCTTCAACTGGCATCCCTCGCAATCATCGGCTGTAAAGTAATTTTACTCTACAGCCGATGATTATACAGGATGGCGCCTCCTTTGTCAAGCCTTTTTTGAAAAAGTTTATAACATCAGTCTGCCTTCTGTCTCGCTATGGTCCACCCGAATCCTCCGATGATCCTGCAATATCAACTCCACCGGTCCCAGGTCTTCCCCTCCGCAAATCTCCTTCACGGGAAATAGTTCCTCTTCCGTCCATTTTTTCCCATCTTCTCTATACTGGCTCAGACTGATCAGTGTATACTCCTCGCCCGTGTGCTTCGCATACGGCAGGAAACTTCTGCCGCCATATGCGCTGGTTTTCATGCGTTCTTCTATCAGAAGCTCCTCAAATCCTCTGAAGACTGTCATCGCAACGGAATGCGCCCCTGACGTGAGGATCAGGGCCTTCGCCTTCCCTCTCTTCCGTTCCTCCACCTGAATCTCGCTTCCCGCAAGACTCCATCCCCCTAAGGAAAGAGCCGACTGTCGTCGAATACGATCTACTCGCAAAATGCCATACTCCGTGGCGATATCCGCCAGATCTATACAGTTGCTGTTTTTCATACTTGTTGTAAAGTCAAAATAGACGCGGCGATATAGTACCCCTTCCCGATGACCGGCGTACAGCAGGAAATTTCCGTATTTTTGCGGTGCCAGCACGTACATCTGGCTCTCCTGTCCCTGCCCCCGGAAGGCGTCCCAGGGGTACGCGGCGCCAAAGCAAAGACGGCTATACCCCATCATGCCGCCCATATCCGTCTCCTCCCGCATTACCTTCCCAGTTCTAAGCAGCGAAGCGCCATTCGCAGCATGGCAGCTCACCGCCATGCCCGGCCCCTCTAGAAACAATACCTGATTCTCCTGTACGGCCCAGCTTCCTTCATTCTCCTGTGCGGTCCAGAAAGGATGCTCCGTGGGCAGCGCCAGACAGAGCATGGCCTTACTGATCCAGAAGGGGCTTTCCGCGCAGGAATACTCCTGTACCATGGGCAGAAACTGTCCATAGAATCCCAGACTGGGCACGCCATGGCAAAACACGTCGTCCCGAGTGATAAACTGCAGCAAGGCCCCGGAGCAGATTCGCCGGGCCCATCCGGGATCCAGATTTGTTTTTCTCAGGAAGAAATGTGCTGCCATGCAGGATGTGGCCGCGTTTCGATATATATTGCTCCTGCCCCACATCTTCATTTTTCCGTCCCGATCGAAGAACAGGGGATAATTCTTCATGAGCTCACAGGAATACTCCTCAAATCGCTGCGCCAGTTCCGGCTCTTTCTCATATCCATACCAGAGATTCCACAGAGGCAGATACGTCTGAAAGGCCCATGCGCTGTAATAATCGAAGGCATGGCCGTCCCGATACCATCCGTCTCCGGCATAAAAGGAAGCAATGGCTCGCGCGTGTCTCCGCATGAACGCCTCGTCGATCGTATACCCCTCGCGATGTAAGAATGCCAGCATGAGCATGTTAAACAATCGCCAGTTATGGGGCTCTGTATCCCCATAGGCAAAGGACAGCAGATATTGAGAGATCCTGTCCTTCTCCTGCTGCGTATAGGTGTTCCACAGAGTGTCCTCACAGATCCAGAGTCCTATGACCAATGCCGCGCATTCTACCGTGTGCTGAAAGGTTCCCTCTGGCTGTTGCCTGCGCAGATCCTCGTAAGAAAACAGATACAATGGGCTTATTGGATCACAGCTTTCTGCGATTTGCTTCTTATAATATTCCCGCAGGCAGATTCCTTTAATTTCCTCCTCCGGACACGCTTTGATCAGCGGCGCTGCCATGAGAAACGTCCTGGCCAAGCCTTCGAATCGTTCTGCCGCCTTTTTCCATTCGGGAGTGCGAACGTTAGGATATGTCTTGTCCCACTCATTTCTCTTCACCAATACCGGTGACTCCATATCGGGAACATACTGAAAGACGCCTTTCAGATAGTACCTGCAGGCATCCAACCATTGTTCCCGTCCCATCCCGGTATACGGACTTTTCCGATCCGGTCTTTCTATTATAAATGCCATGATTCTACCCTCTCTTCACATTAAAGTGAATCCGCCTCTCCAGATCTTTACTATATTCCGGATATATCTGATCATACACCGCTTGCGTTTCTTTCTGCGGATGATACACTTTCCCGGGACGCGTCATACAGCCTGCCGCTTCCTGAAAGCTTCCATACCGTCCTAAGGCCACATACCCCAGCATAGCGGCTCCGAGAGACGTCGTATCTGTAGTTTCCATGCGGATCGCATCCCGTCCAAACATATCTGCCGTCATCTGGCAAATCGTCTCGCTCTCTGCTCCGCCGCCCGTGACTTTCACCCGCTCTACTCTAGACTTTTTCTTCTGCTCCATCCTCTCTACCGCCCATCGCAAGGTATAGTTGATGCCCTCGATGATGGCGCGGTACAAATGTTCCTTCCCATGATAATCTCGAAATCCCATGAGTGTACCGCTGGATAAGGGATATTTGGCCGAAGCGCCCCAGTACGGATATAACACGAGCCCTTCATTGCCAGGAAGCGTCTTTCGCAGATACCGATCAAACGTGTCCTCCGGCTTCCGCTCCTTCTGAACTTGTTCCGTTTCCATCTCTTTCAAGAACCATTGTACCATCCAATACCCTCGGTAGACTTGTAATTCCGGATTCCAATGCTGGGGAATCGCCGCCGGAAAGGATGGTACAAATGTCTGCAATTCGTAATAGCGGCGTGACATGGTCTGCACCGTCGCCTGAGACCCGAAGGAAAGCACCGCTTCCGTGTCATCGACACATCCCACGCCCAATGTTTCACAGGCTTTATCGGAAGCCCCGGCAATCACCTTCACCCTGGTGCTGAGTCCCATTTCTTCCGCCGCCTTCGCACTGAGAGTTCCCATGATCGTTCCTGGCGGAACCAAAGGGACTAACTTCTCTTTCTCCACAGGAAACACATAATATTTGATATCGCGCCAATCCGACCACTGTTGTCTGGCGGAATCAAAGGGAACATGCCCCGGCTGATTCGCTGTACAGTCCAGGAAAAAGCCCAAAAACCATCTATGTAAATATCCGGATAGAAAAACGAATTTATCCGCTTTCTTCCATACGTCTTTCTCATAGTCCATCAGATAATTGGTGTATCCGACCTGACTCGCTTCCCTAAGCAGTGTGCCTGCTCCCAGGAGGGATGCTCCCAAAATGAGCAGCTTGTTACTCGGTCTCACCACGGATGTTCTTCGCTGATCCAGCCAGAGAATCAGCGGCCGCAGCGCTTCGCCCTCCTTATCTACAATGGTCAGACAATCTCTCATGCAGGCAATGCACAGACCGCCGATACGCTCAAAAACCTCCGGATTCTCTTTTTGAAGCGCACGGCAAAGCCAAACTGTCAGCTTCTTATAATAGACCGGATCGATTTCCGCCCGATCCGGCGCCGGTTTATCGTAGGGCGGCATGGACGCCTTCTTCTTCCATATCTGTCTGCCCTGCGGATCAAACACCATACCCCGCACGCTCTGCGTCCCATAATCCAGGGACAGGATATACTCTTCCATCCGCACTCAACTCCCAAAATACACCAGATCGGCGGTGTCATGATAGACTTTTTCACGCTCCGTATCTGTAAACAGATCCATGCCGTATTCCACCAAATGTTGATACGATTGGCTGACCATCGTGGAAGGCAGATCCGATCCGAACATCAGCCTGTCAATTCCCACCACTTTCCTGGCCCGTTTCAGGACTTCCCTGGCCGCGGGATACGGATATGCCTCGCCTCGATTCACATTGGCCGGCAGCGCCGCGAAATCAAACCATACGTTGGGAAGCGCCAACATGCTTAGATCCTCTTCCATCCGTGCTTCTCCTCCTTTTTGCGGCATCAATACGTGACATATCACGAACTTCATCGCAGGATGCCGAAGTATGGCGCGCCGTAAAGCTTCCGGCTGATAACTGACGGTTCCGGCCCTTCCTATATCCATCACGCAGATCATCCCCTGCGCCTCAGCATATTGATACGTTTCCTCCATAAGATCTCCGTCTAATGCTATTGTCTCATGTGCCGCCATCAGTCCGGCCCCTGTGCTGACTTCAAATTTCACGATCCTGGCGCCCTGCTTTTCCACCAGATTTTCCAGAATCAGCTTCTTATTGCGGCAGAACGGGTCATAGGTAATCGCTGCCCGGAATCGATCCGGATACTTCTTCTCAGCCATCAGCGCATATTCGTTCTGAAATCCCAGATAATTTCCCTGCAGAATCACAGCCTTTTCCACCTGCTCCTGATCCATGAGCGCGATGACTTTCTCCGGTGTCACATCATATTCTCCCAATTCCGGCGGAATCAAAGAAATCACGCTGCCATCGGCATATCTTGCCTTCCCCTCACCGATTGCTCTCAATTCTCCCCGCGAACCAAATCCACAAATACATTGTACTAAGTGCACATGTGCATCGATGATTTTCATCATATCTTCCTCCTTATACAGATTTCAACATTCTCAACAAAATTTCCTGCGGAGTTGGCCTTCCCCAACGGCGGCTCAAAACGCGGCTTCATCTCTGTGGTACGAAATACCTTCATGCCATGCCTATTTTATCATATTTTCTTCTTCACGGGAAGATATATTTCACGTCTTCCTACCAAAAACTTATATCTATATTTTATTCATCCCATCGATACGAGACCTTTTGTAATTCCATAAGTCATATCATCAAATTTTTCAGCAGTCAGCGCGTCCAAGATATAAGTACCTACATAAAAAGTGACTGCCCTATATGACAGTCACTTTCCATATTCAACTTATTCTCCTGCTGCTTCTTGGATGCGTTCCACCTCCATTTTCGAAATAGATACCTCATAAGCAGTCTTGAGATTCGTTTCATTTTCGCTGATTTTTTTCTGATACGTCCTGCTCTGAATTCGCCCGTAAATCTTGATATTTTGCCCGATCTGCAGTGTTTCTGCAAACTTTGCATTACGTCCCCATGCAATAGCCGGTATATAATCCGATTTGTTGTAAGGACGATTCACAGCAATTAAAAGATCTGTGATCTCGCGGCCGAGAGGCGTTGTTCGGTACATCGGCTTTTTGCAGATAAACCCATCCAGAAAAATGCTGTTGGGATTTCTGGGATCCTCCGGATCCGCCGGCGCCCATTCCCGCACGAATACCGAAAGAAGCAGCCGGCTCTTTCCGCCGGTATGTTTATTGTAGGAACGAAATTGTCCCTGTACCGCAATCTGTTTTCCCTCCATGGATTCCTGCACATTCATCAATCTTTCAGATACCAGCATGGGAATCTGATCTGATGAATTGGACAGTCTCGCCACCTCCATTACAAAGCTGTAAAAGCTTTCCCCGTAGATCTCGTGGCTAAAGGTAAATCCCGTCTTCACGACTCCAATCAACTCCGCCACATTGTTTTTTATAATCTGTTCTGACAATGGTTTCTCTTCCTTTCTCTTGGTGTTTTTGGAACAAGTCACATTTCATATATATTCCAGTTTCTGGAAGTTAGAACTTCTTTTTGAAAAAGCTTGCAAAGTTTTTATAGGAGTGCTATGATGGACAGACAAAGGAGGACACGCACATGTTACAAGTATCCGCGGCGATCATCCGCAATGCCAAAGGACAAATCCTCGTCTGTAGAAGAGGTCCGGGCGGTAACTGCGCCTATTTATGGGAATTTCCCGGTGGGAAACAGGAACCTTCAGAAAGTCCGGAAGAATGCCTCATTCGAGAATGTCAGGAGGAACTGGGCATTGAGATTGTAGTGGAAGGTCTCTATGAGCACTTTTCCTATGCCTATCCGGATAAAACGATGGATTTTCATTTTTTCAATGCACACATCGCAAAGGGCATTCCCAAGATCCGTGTCCATTCGGAGATCAAGTGGGTTTCTCCCCAAGAACTGATCCCGGAGGATTTTTGCCCGGCCGATGTTACCATGGTCCGTCAACTCAAGGACCAAAACTGAAAGGAGATATCATGTTATACCCCAAGAACGAAGAACCACAGTTATCGGACTCTCTCTTCCAAAACCCCACCAGTGAGTACCGCGGTACGCCTTTCTGGGCCTGGAATACACGATTGACGACGGAAAAACTCCATAAACAGATCGAAATGTTAAAGACGATGGGCATGGGTGGTTTCCATATGCACGTACGTACCGGTATGGATAGTCCTTATCTGGATGAAGAATTCATGGGTTATATTCAAGACTGTATTACTAAGGCAAAAGAAGAAAATATGCTGGCTTGGCTTTATGATGAGGATCGTTGGCCTTCCGGTGCTGCCGGTGGAAAGGTAACTGCCGGAAAACCTGAGAATGCCTGCAAATCCTTACTTTTTACGACGGAACCTTATACGCCGGATAGACCCCATAAGGCGCAGAAACCAGAACCAGGCCGAGGCCGGAATTCACGCCGTCAAGATAACGGCGAGCTATTGGCCGTTTATGATATTGTATTGAATGAAGATGGTTCTCTGCAGAAATATCATCGCATAGCTCCCGAAGATAGAGCAGAAGGAACCAAATGGTATGCCTACATGGAATTTGCCGTGGCGGATCCCTGGTTTAACGACGCCCCCTACGTGGATACCTTGAACCCGGATGCCATTGCAGACTTTATCCATATTACCCACGATGCTTACCAAAAAGCCATCGGCGACGAATTTGGGAAAACTGTGCCTGCTATCTTCACGGATGAACCGCAGTTTCCTCAGAAAGGCACTCTTGATTTTGCACTAGAACAAAAAGACGTCATCCTTCCTTGGACGCGCCGTCTTCCTGATCTATACCGGGAACGCTACCAAGAAGACCTGTTAGACGTATTGCCGCAGCTGTTCTGGGAGCTTTCGAATGACCAGCTTTCTCAGGCTCGTTATCGTTTTCATAATCTGGTAGCCGATCTTTTCGCTACCGCTTATACCGCTCAGATCGGAGACTGGTGCCGCGAACACGGAATCGCGCTGACAGGACATGTCATGGGAGAACCCACACTCATGTCTCAAACAAAAGAGGTGGGAGACGCCATGCGCTGTTACCCTTCCTTTGGCATCCCGGGTATCGATATGCTCTGTGATTTTCATGAGTATACCACTGCAAAACAGACGCAATCCATGGTGCACCAGATCGGGGCTCCTGCCATGCTGTCAGAGCTGTATGGCGTCACCGGATGGGATTATGATTTCCGCGGCTACAAGCTGCAGGGCGACTGGCAGGCGGCTTTGGGCGTCACTGTCCGTGTCCCGCATCTGACCTGGATGACGATGAAGGGCGAAGCCAAGCGAGACTATCCGGCTTCCATCGGCTATCAGTCTCCCTGGTGGGATCAGTTCTCTTTAGTAGAAAACCATTTTGCCCGTCTGAATACCGCCATGACACGGGGCAAGTCCGTTGTCCGTGTCGCTGTCGTTCATCCCATCGAAAGCTACTGGCTCTATTGGGGGCCTTCGGAGCAGACTGCTGCTCTCCGTGAACAGCTGGAACAGGGCTTCCAGTCTTTGTGTCAGGATCTGCTTTTTGGCTCGATTGATTTTGATTATATCTGTGAAGCCAAACTCCCGGAACTTTGCTCGGAGGGCGGGAATCCTCTGACTGTGGGACAGATGCAGTATGATGCAGTTCTGGTATCCCAGTGCCGTACGCTGCGTTCCACTACTCTGGATCGTCTGGAAGCTTTCCAGACACAGGGCGGCTGCCTGATCTTTGCCGGTGACGCGCCGGATCATGTGGACGCTGTGCCCAGCGCTCGCGCGCAGGTTCTCTATGAGAAATCCATCCACGTAAGTCTGGAGGCAACTTCTATTCTGGAGGCCCTAGAGCCTTTCCGTCTGGTAGACATTCGGAAGCCAGATGGAAGCCGAGAGGATCGGATCCTGTACCAGCTGCGTCAGGATCAGGATCGTCTATGGCTCTTCTTAGCCAATGGCAAGAATCCCACCTGTCCCGATGTGGATGACGCCGGGCAAATTCGCATCCGCATTCAGGGCGAATACAAGCTGACGGAATATAACACCTTAACCGGTCAGATCGTACCGTTGCCGGCCCATTACCAGAATGGATACACCATTTTGGATCGTCAGTGGTATATCCATGAGAGTCTTCTGTTAAAACTGGAGGCCGGACGTTTAGAAGGAGATGCTCTTCTTCCGCAGACTTTGCAGAATCCGGATATGTTCTTTGGTCCGGTTGATGTGAAATTGGAAGAGCCCAATATGCTGCTTTTAGACATGGCGGAATACTCTTTCAACGACAGTCCTTTCCAAGCAGAGGATGAACTCCTGCGAATTGATAATCGCGTACGCAATCTTTTAGACATTCCCGTGCGTCGTAAAGAAGTCGTGCAGCCCTATCTGCTCAAGGAGGAAGAGGCCAAAGATCATTTGACTCTCCGCTTTACTATCCCCAGTGAAATCGAAGTCGCCGCTCCCCACCTGGCATTGGAAGAGGAAACCCTTACTTCAATTCGTTGGAATGGCGAGGATGTGCCTTCTCAGGCGGATGGCTGGTATGTGGATGAAGATATCCATACCGTACCACTGCCACCTCTGCACACGGGTATCAATATTCTGGAAATCACCGTACCTATTGGTCCCAGAACCAATCTAGAGGCTTTCTATTTGCTGGGAGATTTTGGTGTACGCCTCAATGGAACCCAGAAAACAGTAACTTCTCCGGTACGCCGTTTGGGCTTTGGTGACATAACAAGCCAAGGGCTGCCCTTCTATACCGGAAATCTGCTGTACAAAATGCATGTCCGTACACAGGGCGGTCTCACTCTTCGAGTTCCTCGTTACCGTGGCGGACTGATCAAAGTCTTTGTCGATGGCACAGAGACCGGTAATATCATCTTCTCCCCCTATAGTCTGGCTCTGCCGAATTTATCGCCTGGAGATCATGAGATTGTGCTTCGTCTCTATGGTACGCGCTATAATGGATTCGCACAGCTGCATCATACCCCGGGTGTTTATTTCTATCAGAGTCCAAATTCCTGGCGCAGCAGCGGAGATCTATGGTGTTACGAATATCAGCTGAAACCAGCAGGTATCTTAAAGAGTCCTGAGCTTTACGATGCCCAGTTCCTCCGAGACAATGGAACCGTACGTACAGTACAGAATAGTGCTCACTTCTCGGACGAAGAATAAGAAAGGAACTTTGTCATGAATTCTATATCCTCTATTGAAAACCTTACGGACGATATGCTCTCACACCTCGCCCGATTAGTCAAGCATAATTCTGTCCAAGGCCCTGCCCTTGCGGATAAGCCTTTTGGAGAGGGCCCTGCGGCAGCTCTGAGAGAGGCTCTTGGTATCGCTGACGAAATGGGCTTCTCCACCGTCAACATGGAAAATTACTGCGGATATGCCGAGATGGGAGAAGGCCAGGATATCATCGGGATTGTTGCACATCTGGATGTGGTGCCTGCCGGTGATGGCTGGGATACCGATCCCTTCACCTTGACTCGCAAAGAAGGGCGTGTCTATGGCCGAGGCGTCAGTGATGATAAGGGAGCTATTATCGCCGCACTCTATGCGATAAAGCTTCTGCGGGATTCCGGGCAGCCTATTCGTAAGCGAATCCGACTGCTCATGGGCTGTAACGAGGAATCCGGTTCTGAGTGTATGAAATACTATGTACAGCACGGAGAGCCGATTACCACCGGCTTCACACCGGATGGATACTTTCCGGGAATTCATGGAGAAAAAGGCCTCTGTTCCATGATCGCTTACAGCAAAAATACGCATATTCTATCCATGAATGGTGGTTTTGTGACGAATGCGGTCTGCAGCCATTGCGTAACGGAAGTTCCCCTCACCTGCGTGGACCCGGTCAAGCTGGAAGTCGCTTTTGCCAAGACACCTCTTGCCTCCTCTTCCGTTACCGTACTGAAGGATCGTCTGCGTATCGAGGCCCAAGGCACCGCCGCCCATGCCAGTACGCCGAATCTGGGCGTCAACGCGGCAGCCTATACGATGTGGGCTCTCAAAGAGGCAGGTATGCAGGATGATTTTGTCGATTTCTATCTTTCCCATCTGGGAACCGATTGCGATGGTTCCGGTATCGGCTGCCGGTTTGCAGACGACTATGGCGCGCTGACATTCAACAATGGCATCGTAGAGACGAAAGACGATACGATTTGCTGTACCATTGATATCCGTTATCCCGTTACCTTAACCGCTGAAAAGCTGAACGCTATGGCGGCCCCCCATCTGGAAGATGCGCAGGGACGTATCGAAATTCAGCATATCGTCGAACCTCTGTTCTATCCGGAAGATTCCTCGCTTGTACAGGATCTCTATCGGGCCTATGTGGAGGTGACCGGAGATACTTCTCATAAACCCATGGTCATTGGCGGCGGCACCTACGCCAAGAGCATCCCCGGCATCATCGCCTTTGGCTGTGAGTTTCCCGATACGGATAATCACATTCATGACGTCAATGAATCCCTGGACATCCATGAATTTCAGATGCAAACAGCCATCTATCTCAAAGCTTTGCAAAACATGCTGGCAGAGTAAAAAACTGTTAAATCTTCAAGACCCGTCAGACATTTTCTCACAATGGAGAAATGTCTGACGGGTCTTATTCGTTCAATCCGCATCCAATACTTCCTTGCCTTCAAAATCAACGCCAATGGCCGAGTTCTTCAATGATACGATCTGCCATCTCATAGAATACGCCATACTCAGAATATTTTGCCTGTTCCAAGTCCTGAAACTCTTCTATAAAGACAATGTCTCCCTGTTCCTCCTCTTCTCCCGTCATATACGCAAAAATACTGTTTTCGGAAAGAGAATAATGCTTGGTAAGAAACGCATTGACATGCAGATATCTCTTTACAAAGCAACGCCCTTCCATACTCTCGATCACAAGTTCCACATCTCGCGCCTCCAGTTCCTCTCCAATGGGAGTCACCTTCGAATGCACTGCAACCATTCTCATCATGACTGCTGCCTCCATTTTTGCTCATATTTCCGGAAAAAATAAGTAGGTGTACAACTCCAGGCATGGCAGTAACTGTTAATGATACTGGAGCCATACGGTGATTCTTTCTTATTTTTAGGATTATATAGCTCCCAGAATGTATCCGCTCCTTCCTGAACCATGCCGCCCCAGTACGTTCGGATATGCTGCATGGCACGCTCATACTCCCCACATGCAATACAGGCCGCCACAAAATGATGGTTCATATACGGCGTCACCATATTCATCTCCGGATCCAATGTTAGAATCCGATCTAACAACTCCTGATTGGTCTTCGTATCCCAGACCTGCGCCAGGATCATCCATACCTGCGACGCATATGAGATTTGCCGTTCTTTGCCACTAATAAAGAGTTTCTGTTTGGGATCCCATAAATAGTCTTTTGCCGCCTGCACCGCCCGTTCTAACCACTCTTCCATTCTACTCACATCATAGCCCAGAAGGTCAGCCAAACGGATTCCACATCGCAGGCAGTAGATCAAAACGCCCTGGGCCCCGACTTGCTTATTCAGTCCGGCTTTCCAATCCAGGAACGCATGGTTTTCTTCTCCGATCAGAAATTGTTCATCCAAGGCTTGTACCCCGATTTCCAACTGACGATAGGCTACTTCCCACAGTTCCCGTGCCGTCTGTATATCTCCACTGGCCTCATAGTAATCCAATAAAACGGAGACATAAAACAATGCATAATCATACATGTACGTATCATCTACTTGTATAGCAGGTTTCGTAAATAGACAGGCTCCTACCGCGCCGTTTTCCAATCTGCTACCGGCAAACAGATATAGGCAGCGCTTCACCAACTCATAATTTCGAAATGTTTCATAATTTGCGATCGCCTCCAGGCGCAAATCCCCCATCCATAGTCTGCGATCCCGCTTAGGACCATCTTCAAAAACATCCTGCATACAGTCTTCCAGTGTCTTTATACTGACCTGATCCATACGCCGCAACAAAGCATCTCCATAGGATAAGGAAGATATCTTCGAAGCATCCACAGCGGAAACAGAAAGAAACGATACTTGGTCCAGCCGAATCTTGTATTTTCTGGATGTGTCCAAGACAGTGATTTCCAAAAAACGCATCGCATATCGTCTGGGAAGCATCAGAACCGCCGGAAACACATCGACATGAATATATTCTTCCTGAATCCACGATCGACTG
Organism: uncultured Clostridia bacterium; assembly: GCA_937892735.1. GTDB lineage: Bacteria > Bacillota > Clostridia > Lachnospirales > Bianqueaceae > Faecimorpha. The sequence continues at coordinate 80,405 of CALBGL010000066.1, forward strand.
ATCCAACCATTGTAGTCTTCCGCACGATCCGTAATCTCCGTCGCATTCTCTCCAAACTTGAGTTTCATAAAAAGAGGGGCATCCGGCGGGCTCCCTACTGTCGAAATATGTAATGTCAAGTATCCCACATAATGGTTCTCGAAGTCGAGACAGATTGTCTCGCCCTTTCCCATAGTAATCCTACGTAATGCCTCTGTGTTTTCCTGTTCTATTACACATCCCTTTCCCTGATCATCCTTCTGAACCTTGACGATATGCTTTGGATATCGTACCTTTTGAACCAGCCGGGGCTTGAGCGCTTCTGCCTTCTTCAGAAAATCTTCTCTCACCATACACTGCATCCGCCTTACCTCCTTCTTTCTCATATAATACTTTTATTATAACGAAATCTTTCTCATTTGGCAATACGATGGATTTTCTGGATTTACTCACCCTTTTTTTTCATGATGCATATTCTAATAGGGAAATCAGACTTTCTCTATGAAGGAGGGATACTGTGGAAGATCGCAAATCAAGCGGCCGTAACTATGGTACTCGCCGCAATTATCTACGTCCTGGCATTGAAAACCGAGAACGTGGATTTGGTTTCCCCACAGAATCAGTACAAAACAAAAACTTTTGGGAAGATTCCATCTGTGTAAATCCTCAGACAGAGGATGGATGCCAACCGGAATCCAATTGTCCAGGTCTCCCCCTGGCAGCAGCCTATGTTCCTATGCAGCCTTTTACTGGACTCGTTGGTCCGGATGAAGCACTAGAACGAGGCTCGTCTTTTGATAATCTTTATATACCCTATAAGAAGGGAGGATGTGCATGATGAAAAAAGCCTGTGATCATCGTCAGGGACTTCTAATGGATATCCAGAAAGTGGACTTCATGCTTTACGACCTGAATGAATTCCTGGATACTCATCCTTCCTGTCAGGAAGCTCTTCATGAATTCTCGAATCTGGTTCGTATTTCCCAAAAATTACGCAATTCTTATGAAAAGCAATACGGTCCTTTGATGGCCATGACCTGGGACTCTGCAGAAAGTGAATGGCCATGGATTCAGAATCCATGGCCCTGGGACGTACAGTAAATTTTAGGAGGTGAAACTATCTTATGTGGTATTACGATAAAAAATTACAGTATCCTGTGAATATCAAGAAAGGCGATCTGAATATGGCCAAATGCATGGCTGCACAGCTCGGAGGGCCAAAGTGTAAGAGGGGTTAAAAAAGATTTCTTATACTCGATCAATCTCATCATCTATATTCATTATTCTACATCCTTTTTGAGATTTGGATAATATTTTGGATCACAAGATCTAAGACCATCGATATGTTCAAACAGATCGGACTTTATACTTGCTCCCAACGGATCCAACACGAAATCTATTCCCTCACGTCTGGCTAGTTTAGCCGCAGATACAAAGTCACTATCTCCGGAAATTAGTACAATTTGATCTACTTGTTTTTTGTATGCCAAAGAAGCAATATCTAGTCCAATTTTCATATCTACGCCCTTTTGTTCTACTGCAATCATAAAATCAGACTCTGTAATTGATAAGATATCTTTACCTCCATTAAAAAGTTGTTTTACAACTGAAGGTCTTAGTGTATAACAAGCTTGTGCATCCGCTAACTTCCCCATTCTTAATGCAACTTTTCTTAATTTTTTCAATTCGTCCAGAAAGTCTTCCATCCATTGAAACAAATCAGATTTTCCAAAGTCAATTGTTCTTTTTAGTAATGGGTGATACACTTTCTTCGACATTGGTGGGCAATCATAATAAAATATACGATATAATTCATGTTGTCTTTGCTTCTTTTCTCTTAGGTGTCGTCTACAATAATCATATAGCTCTTCTGCTCTTTCACTTGGCTCTTTATCTCCAAAAACTTGTTGAGATCTTCTTCTATAAAATCCACCATCGACCAAAATCGCTGTTGACAAACTTATACCTCCCTATTAAAAAGCTCTGGGTTCGGTACTTCCCCCTATATCGGGGAGACTTACTGCCAGAGCATTATTAACTGTGTAACACAAGTTACACTCTCATATTATATGACATTCTTTGAAATGTCAACCCCTTTTTTAAAAAATTATACTCCACACAACTTTGTCCACGTTTCTGTCCCAACAATACCGTCAGACTCGATCCCCGCATCCTTCTGGAACTTCTTTACGGCTGTGGCCGTCTGTGTACCAAAGATTCCATCCATTCCGTCAGCGCCTACACTGTATCCCTGCATTTCAAGCGCCATCTGTAGAAGCTTCACACTATCACCTTTAGATCCCTGGGACATCTCGAAAGGCGCTTTGACTCCTTCCTGAATCTCTCCGGCTTTATACTTCGGCCGTACCGTAGCAATGACCTCTGCTGCTCTATAGGCTACAGTTCTCCGGGCAACGGCATTGCCCTTGTTTCCTTCGATAACTGTCATGACCGCGTTATCTGCGGAAGAACCCTCTACCTTCTCCACAATACCAATATGATCGATGTAGGATGTATTCGCATCCCAACGGTAAAAGACCAGATCTCCTACCTGCGGCATATCATCAGCTCCCGTTCTACATTCCTTCTTTTCGAACCAGGAAAGACAGTATGGACAGGCGCTGCCCTGTGGCGAGGTAGCCGGATACACCTGGTTGTCCATTACACCGGCCTGATTCATGCACCACGTAACAAACATGTTGCACCAGTCCGCCTCAGCAAATCCATCCACCTTGGCCACGTTCTCCTCATACCACTGACCATACTTGGTCCAGCCATTCGCTTCCTCTTTGTATCCGATCTCACCCTGTGCGATCTGGATCAATTTTTCCTTCTGTGTCATCTTCAAAAATCCTCCTTAAACTATGTATTATTCCGATACTTCCGGCAAACCGGCCACGCTGGTCAAAAGACTTAAGATCCCGGCCAGCACCGATGCACTCCCGACCATAAGCCAGTTTACATCGCCCAGAACCGCCGCTGTGCCAATTGTCGCTACAGCCGTCTGTGCTACGGTTTTAACAGCGCGAACCGCTGCTGCGCGAATCCAATTGCCCCAATTCGTAATCCTCGCCATGCTCTCACCTCCCTTCAAAAAATTAATGCATAATCATCCCTATCGCATACCCTACGAGGCCGCTTGCCAGTACACCAATGAGTGTTTGTATCAGATGGCCCCATTTTTCTCCTGGCACTTTTTCCAACTTCTCAAGGCGTTCTCCCTGTTCCTTCTGCTCCTGAACCATGCTCTCGATGCTGTACGCCATCTTCTCCACACTAATCGTAAGATTATTAATTTGCCTTGTGGACTCTTCGAGCAAATCCAGTCTGTGGTTCTGCCTCTTTTCCTCTGCCTCGAATCTGCGCGCGAACTCTTCATGTTCGGCGCGTGTAATACAGTCATCCATCTGCTTCTCCTCCTAAAATATCGTCAAGATTTATCGTACCATCAACCAAAGCTTCTGCCTGTTCTTTCGTAATTTCCATCCAATAACGATCATCAATGCCTGGCGTACCCGGTTCCCACACATTTTGCAGATTTTTAAGTACATCCACATAATATTTTTCACTATGTATCACCACAGAACCATATTGATATTGCAAAGAAACTCCATCCCATGCCTCCCATAATGGAATTTTTCCAGGGGTCTGCGGTTCTTCTGGATCACCACCTTCTAGTACAGTTACCCTAAGAATTAACGACTGAATGACACTCTGTATATCTATAACTTGCTTAGATACCTTCTCAATCTTCTGCTCTAATTCCGGTGCTTCCGTCGCTGGATTCAAATGATCAATCATAGATCGAAGCAGACGATCTCTTTCTTCTTGCGATAACCCGCCATCAATCCAAATAGTATTAATTTTGTCTGTCAAATCGTTGACCTTAAATAAACCATTTTCTATTACATTTCTGAAAATTTCGTACATAATGTACCTCCTAATTTAGTCTTTCTATAATTGCATCGCTAATTTCCGAAATCTTCTTGTCAATATAAGATTTTGTATCGGCTGCGTACTGCAAAGCCATATACGCATTGTCTGAATTCCACATATCCGTGTGCAGGCTATACGTATACAGCCCGTTCAGCTCCGCCTGCACATCGGCTGGCAGTTCTTCGATGGTTGGCGTGGCGAGAATTCCGACAAGCGTCATAGGTTTTTGCGCAAGAAGGGCCGTGAGATCTTCGATCGTTTCTGTGTGTGTCAATGCGATATATATTGATAATGTATCTGTAATGGTATATACGTTATTTCCACCTGTAGTTTCTCCTGATGCGCCAAGTCTGAAGAGGGAATTCATGCTTCTTCGTCTTGCGGTTGTTGACTCTTGAAAGCCGGTTTTGTTTATCGAGTAGTACCGTGTAAAGTTACTATCAAGTCTCCACCCCTCATCCTCGCTTCCGTCATATACCACACTCCCGCAGTTCCTCCACAGCATCCACTTCCCGTCCGTCTGACGGCGATAGATATAGTCCGCGATCCACTGCTGACCCGATTCGTCCGTGTAGTTGCCACCGTTGTCTACTGGGATGCCGCGCAGAGAGTCCGTCAAGGCGATCAGCGCGGAAGATGGGGTGACGTAGGGCTGCCAAGGGAGTTGGGTACTGCCGCGGTTGAGCATAGGACGCAGACGGAAATTTGTAAGCATTGTGTTTTCCGCAATACGAATCGTTATACCGTGAACCTCTTTTGAAAAGTTGTATTCTGCTGTCTTATTTGCGGTGTTTATAACGAAATTGTCTATAATCGCGTCAGATTCGTCTACAAAACGAAACATAACGTTGTCGTTTGCGGCGTCATTGTTCATAGATGCGTATATATGCCCGGAAAATGGATATTCAACTGGCGAGTTGAGAAACGCATTGGCTGTCGCGGTCCCATTCAGGATAATCTCCCCGACATCTGCGACTAGCGCTGTAACTCCTGCGGATGTTTGTCCGTTCATTTGCGCCGCATCGTACAACTGCGCCCCCGCACTCCGCACCGTCACATTGTGGCCGTAGGGACGCCAGGGAAGGTCTGTAGTGCCGACGTTGAGCATGGGGTAGATGGTAGACGATATAGCCCCAGTATTTGCGGCGCGGACGTAAATGCGTACCTCTTTTTCTGTTCCGTCAAGGGTAAATCCCGGTTCTAAGTATTCAAGAGAGTCGTCAGATTTTGTAATTCGCGCAATGATTAAAATCTTATCATTTGCTCCACTGATTTTATAAGTTCCAGCTTTGATCGGAAAGATGTAGGATAAATCTGTATATAACGTATTTGCCATCCCCGTTGCGTTTCCAGTTGCAGATACAACACCATCCTTGCATGACCATGTCACTCCGTCAACCATAATGGATTCCACATCCGGAAAGTTCAGCAGGTTCATCTCATCTGCCACGCTGTGTATAGGCTGCGGCCAGTCTGGTGACGGGGATGCGACGCCGCCGGAGTAGGGTTCCCAGGGGACTTCCGTCGCGGATTCTGCGATCATGATGTTCTCTACTTTGACATGTGTTCCGGCAACTTTTGATGCATTGTTGATATAAACGACAAACGCGCTATGTATAATACTTGTCGCAGTTCCGGAGACGTGAAATGTTTTATTAGCAGTAATGGAGCTGGATTGAATCGTAGTGCTTGTATTCTCATCTGAAAACCCAATTCGAAGAGTGCTAAAATTTTTATCGCTTACGGTAATATCGGCTGAGTAGAAGTACGTTCCAGTCGCCATTGCCGTCGTGCTTGTATATACGCCGGCGGCGCTTAGTTTTTCTGACGCCGTAAATTCAACCCCCGTGTCGGTTCTATTGATATCGGATGCACTTTCCAGGTTCTCTCTCCATTTCGCATTCCCTGCATCGAATAACTGCGCCCCCGTCGTCTGCGTCTGCTTGCTGTAGCCGTATAGCTGCAGATCCTTGACAAGAGCCGACCCACTATCATCCAATGTTATTTCTGTGCCAGAAGCTTCTTCTATGATAGCAGGAGCTTTATTTCGTTCTAATTGTTCAACACTTTCAGATAGCTCCGTATAGTCTGCCGGGATGGTTTCTTTCAATGCTTCTACATAATCATCCAAATCGTTCTTTCCGTTCGCGACCTCATTTTGTACTTGATTTTTTGCATCTTCAGCCGCTTGCGCAACCTCATCTACGTACTGCTGCAGCAAAGTCGATTCATTTTCACTTTGTTCTGCATCGCCTTCTGTATAGTTTTCATGTACAATGACAGGCTGCTCAAATGTAACCAGATTTTCTTCTCCCTGGTTGATTTGTACCTGTAGAATATTCTTACCTGCCTCGATAAACATCTGAATCGTTACATCTACAGTCACATCATTTCCAGATATAACTGCTGTATTATAAGCTTCTTTGCCAGAAGGCTTTTTCACATATACCTGAGCCGTCGCCCCCGATGGAATTTCGATATCTCTGAAATGGAAGATCAATGAAATTGCATTCGTGCCTCGTACATAATGGATCGGGTTCGGAATCTCTCTCCTTAACACATATACATTTCTCTCAATACTTGCCGTCATCATATCACTCCTTTATGATGGAAGATAGCGCTTAACTTCTCCATAGCTATTTCCATTTTTTCGTATAAAATCAATTTCTCCGCCCTGAATAAAAAGCGCGTCCGTCACGTTTGAACCAGCGTAGTGTGCCCCGATTGTAAATCCCCATCCATGCCCAGACCATCCGGCATGGACGCAGTAGACGCCGTCCATGCCGTTCGCGATCTGGCGGATCAGATCCACTTTGCGATGCATCAATGCGGTCAAATCGTTCGCGGTGGAATCTTCAAGTAACTGATTCAGTCTTTCAGCCTTTGTCGCGATGCCTGCGCTTTCTGCGCTATCCGCCTTCCCGTGGAACGCGTCTGCACTCACATCTCCTTCTACTGTTACCGGATACGCAATGTGTGCTCCTGGTCCTGGTGGATACATTCCTACTGAAAATCTATCAGTTCCTACCACAAGCATATACGCATTATTAGGAAGTTCCAGTTGTACTTCTGTGGTCTGTCCTACGCTGTCTGTCGCACGAAATCTAACGAGATACACTTTTTGAATGTCCAGCGTTCCATTCCCTATAATCCTCGATTGCCCAGATACCAATGATGTATTTCCGCTCCATCCGGATGATTCCGGTAATTTATAGTCAACGGTACATGCTACCGCGTTTTTTCCATTAACAGAGGAACACCCAAATATACATCGTACCGATGCATAGGTACCATCCGGTGCCAGCGCCCCATTTTGCAGACATCGATCCGCACTTACGCTATTCAGTGTAGGTTTTGCATACGCTATAACGGTGATAGCTACCTGCTTTTGGGATATACGTCCCCGAGAGTCTTTTACCGTTGCCGTGAACGTAACGTCTCCCTGGACGTTCAACGCTCCCGTAGTATAACTTGAACCAGAACCAGAATACCCAGCTCCACTATACTGGATCTGCCCGTCTATAGTAGATCCATAACTTCCCGACGCGGTTCCTGTAAACTTGCACTTGCTCAGTCCCTGAAGGTACAACCCTTGAAATCCATCAACAAGCGCCGCCGCAAGAGAAATATTCGGAACTACAGATGCCGGAACTTTTAATGATATCTGTTTGCTCTTCGTGCCAATGGTAGAGTTTCCATTTTTTGTGGTCACTGTCAGCAAGCCTGTTCCTTCTGTGTTATCAGGTATCTCAGAGCACCATGATATGGGAATTGCTAATGATGCCGCTGTAGATACACCGTTTTTGCTGACCTCTTGATCTCCAAATGCCAGTTTTACGTCATGAATAAATGTATTTGTCGCTCTATTAATTGTTATCGCAAGAGTTTGCCCCATTTCAATACTTGACGGTATTTCAAAATCGGAAGCTCTTGGTATTGGATTCAGGGTGATTTCGCCTTCACAATCAATGCTACTCACAGTTGTTCCCGGCATAGAACCCCAGAATTTTAATGTTAGGCTCTTACTGCCATCCAGATTATGGTCAACGGTTTTCGTGATAGAGATGCACTGTGTATAGCTATTATATGAGATTTCTACAAAGTCTGTATTAGACTCCTTTTGTCCATCAATTGAGAGATAAAATGTTCCAGTTCCCCAGGATGAAATCTGCGCTGTCCAGTTCAATATTCCTGTTGCTGTAATCGTAGATCGGTTATTTACCTGATCCTGTACGGCCGACCATCGAATTTGGGATATAATTCCCGGATTTGCTGTTGTTCCGTTTATCGTACCTGATAATGCCACGCCGAACCCTCCTTATCCCGCGGAACTGGCAGCCTGCACGCAAAAATATCCATCACTGTTTACGTACTGTTTTACAAACTTTTGAGCGGCTACATTTTCCAAAACAAAATCTCCGCGAACCCATGCGCTATTGATATACAGCCGATTGTTGCTTATGTACGCTACCCTAGTTCCATTTTCATAAAAGCCAAGTTCAGTCTCAGACAAAAGCGTATAGAATGGGCTTCCATCCATACCAGTTTTCAAACCGGATTGCAAAAAGTCAAAAAAGCGATTCACTTGATTAACAGTATCCCCGTATTTTTGCACCTCTGTCAATTGAATACTCAAAGAATCTGCTTCCAGTTCTACCTTGGCCACTCGTTCCGCCAGATCCGGAACGCCCGCGTCTATAATAGCTTGCCTGACAACCTGTGTTATGTTATCTGCGGATATCTGTAATTGTGATATCGCCTCACTCTGAGCTGCTGACGCCTGCGATACAGATGCTACTGTTTGCGTGATACTATCGACACTCGCGTCAATTTGAGCAAATTTTTGAGTTGTAGTTTGTTCTAAGCCATCGATATCTTGATTGATTCCATCCACATCTCCTTGTAGATTTCCTACATCTGTATTTAAATCTTCTATATTCGTCTGAATATCCCCTACATTGTTTTGTAGTCCTCCTACGTCCCCTTGTAGCTCTGTAATTTGTATCCGTAAATCCCCTGTCGCGATTTCCAGAACAGGAATATCCGCTTCTCCCGTATTCAGATTCATTTTGAAGCCCTGTTTGCCCTCTTCATAATTTTGTGAAATCAACGTGCCGCCAATGATATAGTCCGCGACGAAGCCTTTTGACGTTCCGAAGGTTGTCCATTTCCAATCTGAACCATCTGCCAGGCGTTCCGATGCGATCTGAAACCCTTGCGTTCCCAGACACATAGCGCCATACGTGGGACTTTTCGGATCAAGATCTTCGAATAAAATTGCCCTGACATCCTGTTTGTTCGCCACATCCTTCTGGTACCTGAGTTGCGTCTGCATGGCATTCAGGATTCCTGATACCTTTTCTGCTGATACCGCCCCACTCGACGTAATGATGTTGTTTACATTTTTGATGACCGAAGAAACCTGATCAAAGTAATCTTTAATCTGTGCCCCCAGCGTGATCTGTCCCGGAGTATTGCGAATACAGTCCCATTTCAGCTTCGTGACTCTGGCTTCTGATGTGATGCCCAGCTTCTCATGGTGGCAGTGTACTGTATCTCCCAGATAAACCTGTTCCAGCCCTTTATAATCTTTATACTCATCCAGTCTCGAAAGATCCACCATATTGATCTTCAGACTTACTTCCGGTTTATCGCAGCCGACCGCATACATATCTTCCGCTTTCTGAACCAGTGCTGCACGAAGCTCCTGCATCGTGTCATATGTCTCTTCATCACTTCCGCTTGCATCGGCCGTCAGCTTCACATCCTTAAATTCCACCACTTTTACATATATAACCGGATACTGATCAATCAGGGGGCTATCCACCCAGGGTTCTTCTCCCTCCAGTGTATATCCATTGAATGCCACAGGAATGATCCTGGTGATGATCTCCTCCCGATTGATATCTTCAGTAATTGCCTCTAGGTTCCTTCCATATCGGACCTGCAGGCCGCGATCCGCCCCCGCCCTTTGATTGATCTGAATCTGGTAATTATCATAGAGGATTTCTCCGCCCCATCGATTGATAAAAGATTGATCTATTTTCCCATTAATAGCTTCAATCAGATTTTTACGGATATAGTATGCCGTGGATACCTTTACAATATCCGATGTACCACTATATGGTGTTCCGGCCATCATCGCATTGAGGGCCTGTTGTCCGGTTGCATTTGTCGGACGCACATCGAATAGAATGCAATCATTCATGGCATCCAGGAAAATAGGTCTGGCATACGCTGTCACTCCTGTATCCTCTTTGATCTTTCGATAGATTCTATACAGTTGTTCTTTCTTGTTGAAAGTCGGCGCCGACAAGACCGCACCTTCCTGGATGAGTTTCCATCTCTCTTCCTCGTCCAGCGGATGTTCCATCGTCAACTCCCAGGTGCCATTCAACTCAGCGGAGACTTCACACTCTACAGGAGCGAGAACCGTATCTCCATTGTGGGTATAATCTGTATTGCTTGCCGTATAGATCTGAATCATCAAATGCACCTCCAGTTAGGCTGTATCTTTAATGTAAAGCCGCTGCTGATTGCGATCTCACTTTCGCCGGATGGCAGCAGCAGCTTATCATATTCTCCTGTCACCAATGTATTTTGTGGCGTACCATCGATTCGATACGCAATCTGACGCTTTGTATCGATCATCAGATTCTGTCCCACATTGGCCGTCAATTCATAGTCATTCACCGTTAGTACACAGTTGCCTTCTCCTGTGATCTGATATATCGGGTATGCCGGCAGTTCATATGGATTCTCCAGCTTCCCGCTTGCCGGAAGCGCTGCAAGTTCCGCTCCTTCCACATCATAGTGGAATGCCTCACACAGGAACGTCACTCGGAATCGTCCATGCTTTCTAAGTTCTCTTTCTGCCTCGCTCACCGTCACATTTTTAACCCAATAGAAAAAACTTGCGTCATCTGCAAATACAAGCTTTCCGTTTCCAGTCAGCCATCGTTTAACACTTCTCCATCTTGAGAACCATTGATCTGCCTGTGTTCGAAAGGCCATTTCCACTTCAATCTCGATGTCTTCCCATACATTTTCCCGAATCAAAAAGTCACCATCCCGTCCTGGAATGGTGACCTTATCAACTCTTTCTATCGAGGCCGGTACATCTGGCCTATGTTCCACATATACTCCCATATCGGATGTACTTATGCTTCGATACGTGATTTCATACATATACAGCCTCTCCTCTTGATGCTTTTCTCGCCGTCTGTGTGCGTCCGATGCCATCCAACGCAATCTCGACAATTTCTGTTCGTGTATACTGCTTTCCTACATAAATCGGAAGTTCTACTGTGATCTTTCTTCCTTCGATTCCATATCCCGATGGATTTCCTCCGCTCGGTCTCAAGTTGGAGTAGTCCATAGAATCTGAAATCATCTGATTCACATGATCGATCTCATCCTCATATCCAACTCCAACGCCCTGCGCCATATAGGAACCGATTGTCGCGAAGACCTTCGACGGAGAGTGAATCTGCAATCTCGAATATGCCTCATTGATAGCAGCCTGACACATAGCAGCCACTGCGTTAATCACGCTGGATCTTCCGTCCCTGATACCGCTTGCCAGCCCATATGCCACATTTAACCCAGCAGAATACAAGCTCCCGATATTCTGCGCCCGATCTCTGATTCCTGATGCAAGATCGGCTGCCGCAGAGAATGCTCTTCCCTGGCCTGTACGGATTCCTTCTGAAATTCCAACTGGTATGTTTTCTCCATTCTCCCAAAAATTCGATTCCTGAAGTTCCTCCGTTATGGTGCGCCTGGAGATATCTGTGATCTCTCGAATTGTCTCCTCCAGGTCAAAGCTCCTGTTTTCAAGGCCCTGTTGAACTCCCTGTGCCATGGTCTCGCCAATGGATACAAAATAGGTCGCATCCAGATCCGTTTTCATATTTTGAAGTAATGCATATGCGATGTTCTGCGCTGCACTCTCTACACTGCTTTTCCGGTTATTCATGCCCTGGACTAGCCCGTCAATAGAATACTGCCCGATTTCCATCATCTTTCGAGATGGAGAATTGATTAACAGTACTTCTTCCGGGCCATCCTTAACCGCAGTACCCAGCCTTCTCGCTGCTGCTTTGACCTCTCCTTCTCCAGCATTCAGAGACTCTACCAGTCCGGTAATCGTATACTGTCCTGTGCCTTTTATGGCTTCTCCAACCTGTTCCTTCCCGCCATTCAATGCCTCCGTATAGGCTTCCAGCATGCCTTGAACACTGGTTTCGACTCCTTCTTTCATATCCAGAGATTCCTGCCACATCGCGCTGGCCCGCTCCAGCTCTTCATCGGACATTTCAGCAAAGGTCTGTACATAACCTGCGCCTTTAGGCCCTAACTCCTGCAAATAGGTTAGAAGGTTCTGATTGATTCCCCGATCTGCCAACGCCGCTATATTATCGGCCCAGTTCGATACTCCATCGATCTGGCTCTGCATATTGGCCAATAACTCTTCGCTGGAAAGCTGGACGCCGCCGTTGAATTCTTCAAACATATTCATCTGGGTTTCTAAAACGCCGGACAGCGTCTCCTGCGCACCCAAATAGGTATCCACAATCCGCTGCTGTGCTTCTGTCAGACTATCCGCCGCACTCTGCTGTACTGCAGCGTTTTCTCCTGCCGCTATCATGTTCTCATTCAGCGCGCTTGTGTTTTCCTGCGCAGCTGTTGTCACGGTATCCCAGGATATTCCGTAAGAATCCAGTATCGCTTTCAGCTCTTCCTCTTGCGCTGCCAGTTCTTCCTGTTTCTGCCTGTTTGCTTCCAACGCAGTGGTATTTTCTTTTTGCGCTTCTTCAAGTTCTTTATAACCGGCATGAGCATCCGAACATCCGCGTAACATGGAAAAAAAACTATTTTCAACAGCGGTTGTATTTTCCTCGATCAAGGCTTCTTGTTCAGCAATGATCGCATTCAGCTCGTCCCCCAGCTTAATTTCTTCCACATGCAGCTCAGTCTTCTGTTTCAGTAAGTCGATCGCCTGCTGTGTAGCCGCTTCTACTTCGCTCTGCTGTCTGCTATTGGCAAGGTATCGCTCCAGCTCTTCGTTTGTCATGGAAAGCTTGCCGGCTTGTTCATCATATGCCAGATTCAAATCTGGAACTAACGAATTAAGTTCCGCGACATATCCCAACAGCACAGCCTGTTCATCGGCATTGAGACTTTGCTGATCTGTCAAGTTCTCTATCTTCTCGGCCAATCGTTCCGCATATTTACTCTGCGCCTCTATTTCAGCCGTTGTGTTCTCGTATGCTGTTAGCAGCTCTTCCGTCGCATCCGTTACTGCATTTGCGCTTTCCACAAGCTTGTCATTCTCTTTTGTCAATTGCTTTATTTCTTCACTGGCTTCTCCGGCATTCGCGGCGTAACTGATAAGAGCAGCTCCCGCTGCAGCAATCGCGGAAACCAATAAACCAGTGGGACTCAATGACTGCACCAGATTCCATGCCTTCTGTGCGGCCGCAGCCGCTTTCGTTGCAATGGTTGCTCCGTTTGTTACCGCTACATATGCTGCTACACCTGTTGTTGCAGTTGCCAGAACTGGAATAACGCTTTTCATTCCGCCGGTCAGAAAGTTAATTCCTGCCTCTGCTGCAGGCAGGAATTTCTCGAGTACCGGAATCATGATCTCACTTTGAAATCTTCTTCCCAACCCACTAACCTGATTCGATAGGCCGTCATACTTGATATCTTGTAATTCGGACATCGCGTCTTTCGTACTGGAGATCTCGCCGCTGACATCCATCAGCGCCTGGACTCCCTTAGCGCCCAAGTCCTCCCACATGGTTCCGAACAGATCCACTCCCGCCTGATTCTGCGTGACAGCATCATCCATGCTGTACAGAGCTTCAACGACTTCCTGCGTCGCAAGTGCCGCAGTTTCACCACCCTGTGCGAACTTTTCTCGCATTTCATCGGCATTGAGACCAAGCAGTTCAAAGCCTTCCGTGGTAGAATCCGCCGTATCTCGTACACGAATCCCAAACTCTTTATATGCGTCTCCCAACTTGTCCACAGAAAACGTTCCTGCTTCGGTGCCATTGATCAAGGAATTAAAAAATCCCGTTGCACTGACACCCATCTGGGCGTAGTGAACGGAATACTCATTGATCGTATCTAACAGATCATTATTCTTATTGAGGCCTCTCTGCGCCCCCTGAACGATCAGATTATACGCGTTTTTTCCGGAGATTCCGAAATTATCCATCAGACTATTCGCGGCTCGCATCTGG
>CALBGL010000067.1 GCA_937892735.1 uncultured Clostridia bacterium
GAAAGGAAAATTTGGGATTTTTATTCATTGGGGCGTATACAGCGTTCCTGCGTTTGGAAACGAATGGTATCCAAGAAATATGTATATTCAGGATTCTCCTGAATACGAACATCATATCAAGACCTATGGGCCGCATAAGGATTTTGGGTATAAGGATTTTATCCCCATGTTTCGGGGAGAGCGCTTTGATCCGGAGCAATGGGCGGATCTGTTCCAGAAAGCGGGAGCCAGGTATGTGGTTCCGGTTGCGGAATTTCATGATGGATTCCAGATGTATCAAAGTGAAATATCTCACTGGAATGCCTATGAGATGGGACCGAAGCGGGATGTGCTGGGAGAGATCAGCGCAAGCTGTCAGAAGCGAGGAATGGCACTGGGTGCATCCAGTCACCGGGTTGAGCATTGGTTTTTTATGGGAAAAGGGAAGGAGTTTGACAGCGATGTCAAGGATCCTATGGAACGGGGCGATTTTTACTGGCCCGCAATGCCGGGAGGCGATCCACAGGATATTTATTGCAAGCCGGAACCGTCGGAGGAGTTTATGCAGGATTGGCTGGTACGTACCTGCGAACTGATCGATAAGTATTGTCCGAAAATTCTGTGGTTTGATTGGTGGATCCAGCACAGCGCCTGCAAGCCATGGCTGAAAAAGGTAGCGGCCTATTACTATAACCGGGCTGCGGAATGGGACGTAGGAGTCGCCATCAACTATAAACATGATTCGTTTTTATTCGGCACGGCCGTGCCGGATGTAGAACGGGGACAATTTGCAGAGATTAAACACTATTTTTGGCAGACTGATACTGCGGTGGCGTTGAATTCCTGGTGCTATACTGAAAATAATCAGTTCCGTCCCGCGCCGGAAATTCTCTGCGATCTGGTGGATATCGTCAGTAAAAACGGTTGCCTGTTGCTGAATATCGGGCCCAAAGCCGATGGAACCATTACAGAAGAGGACAGGAGAATCCTGCTTCATATCGGAGAATGGCTGAAAGATAACGGTGAGGCTATCTACGATACGAAAGCCTGGAGAAAATACGGAGAAGGACCGACAAAGGTCGAGGACGGACAGTTTTCTGATGGAATCAAGAAGAACTTCACCACAAATGATTTCCGCTTCACGACGGCGGGCAGTTGCGTATACGCTATTGCTTTAAAATGCAGTGACAATGGGGTATATGATATCGTTTCTCTGGGAGAAAAGGATGCTTCCAAGCAGGCTAATTTCCATGGGATCATCAAAAAAGTGGAACTGCTGAAAACAGGGGAAACGCTGGAATGGAGCCGGGATGAGGAAGCGCTTCATATCAAATGCAGATTCAAGAGTGAAGACCCGGTGGCGTTTAGAATCAGCGTAGACTGATAGGGGATGACGTTGGAACAAGAAAGGAAGACGAGAAAATGCGGAAAAAAGCGATAAAACTGCGAAAGGTACTGTCACTGGTACTGGCTTTTGCGCTGTTGGCTGGAATGTTGCCAATGGAGTGGTCTACTTTCGTTGCGAAAGCCGCTGACTCCTATGAACTTGTAGAGAATGCAGAAGTAAACGACCTGCTGTACTTTGTAGACGCGGGCGACTATAATACGTCTACGGTTCCAGAGGGCGAGAAGCTGGGCCTTTTGAACAGCAGGACCGACCAGTTGTACGGCGAGGACGCAACAACTGGTTATAGCTGGGGTTTGCAGAGCCTAGACGGCGGTAAACATGATGTCCTGCAAGGTATTGGCCCCCAGGGTCAGTGCAATACGCTCTGCCAGCACTCCGACAACGGAGTAGATCTTAACCGAGGCTATGCGGATTGGGAAAATGGACTGAGCGATATCACTGCGGATGTCGTCTCCCTGCGCTATGGGACCCAATTTGATCCCTATGGAAAAGGGATTATTCGCTATAACTTTGAGGTCCCGGCAGGCTATTACGCCGTGGAAGTCGGATTTATGGCGCCGTTCGTAGCAGGATACGACGCGGAAATCGAGGTGAACGGAAAGAGCATCGCGACCGGGCATGTGAATTTCAGAAGCACGGCCGTGTTGAAGGGTACCGCAAATGTGCGCGAAGGGCAGACCGCGATGGAAGTGAAGTGCATGGGGGATTGGTCCTCCGGCATACAAATCGCTTATATCAAAGTGTACAAAGGCGAAGCGCCCTATGCTTTTGACGAAACGGTTGTGGACGATGCGAATGTGGACGACCTGCTGTACTTTGTAGACGCGGGAGACTATGACACGTCTACAGTTCCAGAGGGCGAGAAGCAGGGCCTTTTAAACAGCAAGACCGACCAACTGTACGGCGAGGACGCGACGACCGGTTACAGCTGGGGCCTGCAGAGCCTGGATGGCGGCGAGCATGATAAGCCACAGCCCGATGGCCCCCAGGGCCAGTGCAAGACCTACTGCCAGACCTCCAACAATACTTCAGACATTACTAACCGGGGCTACGCGGATTGGAGCAATCAGACGAATGTTGGCCAGTACGATGTTTCGGTGCGCTATGGAGACAAATATGATCCCTATGGAAAGGGGATCATCCGCTATGACTTTGAGGTACCGGCGGGCTATTACGACGTGGAAGTCGGATTTATGGCTCCGTTCAACAACGGATACGACGCCAAAGTGCAGGTGGGTGGTAAAACCGTCGCGACTGGCCGTGTAGATCACATGGGTACTGCGGTACTGAAAGGCACCGCAAAGGTAAAAGAAGAGGAACCGTCAATCAGAGTGGAGTGCAGCGGGGACTGGGATTCCGGCGTGCAGATCGCTTACATCAAGGTTTATAAATCGGAAGAGTCCCGTTATTATGAACTGGGTGAGGGAGATATCCTGATCGAAGAACTGAATGACGGCGGCTATTATATGGCTAATCAGTACTTTGAGGTTGAAATCGGAACGCGCGGTCAGATCCGGGCGCTCTATCTGGTAGGTGATGAATATCGTACAAACTATGTGATCGATACCGATCAAGCTGGAATCGGCCATGGCGTAGGCGAACTGATCCTCAGTGTGAAGAAAGAAGGGGAAGAGACTTATCAGGAATACTTCACCACTGTCTCCGGCGACGGAAGAAGTTTCTCAATTGAAGACGATAAGCTTGTGGTTACTTATGAGAATGCTACTGGCAATAAAGCAATCAATGGCTTTAAGGTAGTGGAGACCTATCAGTATGTGGACGACCAGCTACGCTGGTCCGCTACCGTGGAAAATACCGGCGAGACGGATATTGTAGTCGGCGACTGGGGAATCCCGATCCAGTTTAATGAGAATTTGTCCGGCACGGCGGAGGAGATTTATCAGAGACGGGTCGTGGACCACTCCTTTGTCGGAATGGACAGCTCCTATCTCTATGCTACCCGGCCTAGCGGTGAAGGACGGTATCTGCTGTTCACCCCGGAAGCCTCCACCGACGCAAAGCTGGAGTATATGGATCACTGGGCCGATCAGGAACGCGCCAATGAAGAATCCTATGTGGGCGGACTGTTCGTCTATTATATCCACTCCGACAATATCAAGAAAACCCATAGAGGTTATCTGGATACTAACACTTCTGTAACGATCCCGGTGGGAGAGAGCAAAACCTATGCTTTCAACTTTACTGCAGTGATGGATGAAGAGGATATGAGAAGCACCCTCTATGAGGAAGACCTGGTGGATATGGTCGCGGTGCCGGGCTTTGCCTACTCGGTAGATATGCCCGGAAAAATCTATCTGCATACCAAGGTGCCCCAAGAGAAGATCAGAATCGATATCCAATGTCCTCACGAGTCAGGCGTTTATGAAGATATGGGCGACAACGTGTATTCCGTCATGGAGCATACCAAGACAGACGAGAATACATATGCGAAATATCTGGAGACGAAAACAGTTGACGGGGAACAGTATCATATTTACGAGCTGAAGTTCACGGAATTCGGGCATCACAACCTGATCGTGAACTACGAGCAGGACGGCGGGACCAAGCAGGCGGTAAGCCAGTTCTATATGATGGATACCGTGGACAACATGCTCAACGATCACGCGGAGTTCATGGTGGAGAAGACCCAGCTTGACCGGCCCGGCAAGGTGGGAGATAAGGTGTTTGACGAATACTGGCTAAATATCAAGGGCAACCGGATTGAAACCTTCGGAGAGGACGGCGACGGCTATTTCCAGATGAACTACTGGGGCTGGGGCGACGACTGGGGAGCGACCCACGCCCAGTTC
>CALBGL010000068.1 GCA_937892735.1 uncultured Clostridia bacterium
AGAAGCTATTCTATCACAGCTTCCTCTTCTTGTCAACTCTTTTTTTCATCTTTTTTCAAAAAATGAATCCCTTACCAAGGAAAAGTCAACAAACGGAGAAGGAGGGATTTGAACCCTCGCGCCGGTTTCCCGACCTACGCCCTTAGCAGGGGCGCCTCTTCGGCCTCTTGAGTACTTCTCCAGAGCCCTACAGACTAAACACCCTCTCAAATTGAGAAAGCTTGTTTATTATACTCGATAAGCACCCCACTTGTCAACAGTAAAGTTCAACTTTTTCAAAAAACTTTTATTTTGACAGCCTATCGATCCGGAGGCATAATGACGCCGGTATACGAATGCAGGCTGTCTGACCTCATCATATACCGACGCCCTCCCCTTTAGATTAGCGGCAAATCACCTTACGGAAGCTTTTCTTTCCTCTCTTCACTACAATCCCGTCTGACATGAAGATCTTCTTGTCAAATGTCGCTTTCAGATCCGTGACTTTTTCTCCATCTACGCTGACGCCACCCTGTTCCACATTTCGGCGTGCCTCCGACTTAGAGGGTACAAGTCCCGCCTTCACCAACAGCGTGAGAATATCGATCGCGTCGTCCGCAAAATCATCGGCAGACAGTTCCGCAGTTGGCATATCTGCGGCATTCCCCTGAGAAAACAGTGCTTTCGCGCTTTCCCGCGCACGATCCGCCTCTTCTTCTCCATGTACCAGCTTTGTCAATTCGTATGCCAGTACTTCTTTGGCTCGGTTCAGTTCACTGCCCTGCCATGACTCCATCTTATGGATCTCCTCCAACGGTAAGAACGTAAGCATCTTCAGACACTTAATGACATCTGCATCATCCACATTTCTCCAATACTGGAAGAACTCAAAGGGCGTCGTCTTATTGGGATCCAGCCACACCGCACCCTTCTGCGTTTTTCCCATTTTCTTCCCTTCGGAATTGAGAAGCAGAGTAATGGTCATTGCTTCCGCCTCTCTTCCCAACTTGCGACGAATCAGATCTCGCCCACCCAGCATATTGCTCCACTGGTCATCTCCTCCGAACTGCAAGTTACAACCATACTTTTCAAAGAGCATCATAAAATCATAACTCTGCATCAACATGTAATTAAATTCCAAAAAGCTCAGACCTTGCTCCATGCGCTGCTTATAGCACTCCGCTCTCAGCATCTGATTGACACTGAAACAAGGACCAATCTCCCGAATAAACTCTACATAATTCAACTGCAGCAGCCAGTCAGCATTGTCCACCAACATCGCCTTTCCTTCCCCAAAGTCAATAAAACGGCTCATCTGCTTCTTAAAGCATTCCACATTATGATGGATTGTTTCTTGTGTCATCATGCTGCGCATATCTGTGCGTCCGGACGGGTCTCCGATCATCGCGGTTCCTCCACCGATCAATGCAATCGGACGATTGCCTGCCATCTGCAGCCGTTTCATTAGACAAAGCGCCATGAAATGTCCAACATGCAGGCTGTCCGCCGTAGGGTCGAAGCCAATATAGAATACCGCCTTGCCGGCATCTACCAGTTCTTTCACTTTCTCCTCATCTGTCACCTGCGCAATCAAGCCCCGGGCCTTCAATTCTTCATACGTCGTCATTTCTCTCTTCCTTTCCTATTATATTGATCATAGTATTGTCCGGCCCCGATGCGGAGGCACTTCCGAGACAATAAAAAAGCCCTCGTCTCATAAAGGACGAGAGCCATATGCTCCGTGTTACCACCTTTGTTTACGAATGACTCGCGCCATCCGCCTTATCAAGTACAGCGCCAATACGCGATACTCTAGCACGATAACGAGTGCAGGTTCCGTCGCAGCCTACTTCTGATTCGGTGCGAGACTCCGAGATGTATTCATCCGCCGCTCTCCTTGCCCCTCTCACCTACCGGGTACTCTCTGTAAAGCGCCTCGCGGACTACTTCTTCTCTTCCTAGCCTTTGACAAATGCTATGAATAGTTGTATTATATCGATTTCAAATCTTTTTGTCAATCCTTTTTTCCAAGATGTCTAAGATCTTTTACGTTCTTCTAATTGATTATAGTAGATCCTGGTGTAATACATTATTTCTTTGTCTCTAAAAAATCTATTTCTCTTCCCGCCACATTCATACGCAATAAAGAAGGGTGCAGGTCAAAGCGGCCTCTGCACCCCAATTATTACATACTTATACTCTCATGTTGGCTATAATTAAACAAACGATCCATCATCCCACAGCGCCGCCAGCAGCCGAGCCGCCAGCACCGCCGTCACCGGCTCCTCCTGTCGTTCCATTATCCCCAGTTCCTGTTCCCTCTCCAAATCCAGGATCCTCGATGCCGGATGGATCTGTGACCGTACCACTATCATTCGTTCCCATTGTTCCTGTACTGGATTCATCATGACGAGACGTCTCACTATCCTGCATAGAAGAATCCTCTCGTTTACTTTCCTGCCGGGAAGATTCCTCCTGGCGAGAACTCTCCTCCCGAGAACTATTTACGGAAGAATTGCGGGAATTGTTATGATCCTCACTGCAGGCTGCCGCAAAAGAAAACAGTGCCACAAGCAGAATACATCCCATCACCCATTTACGTGATCTCATACTAGCACTCCTCCTATTGATTTTTCATGTGCAATAGTAGAATGTCCATTTTTTAGGCTTTCATGCTTGCATTTTGGAATATTTATGGAAAAAGTGGCGGCCACGAGTCCTGCACAAATTCAGCAGGACACAACGAGGGAATATCGTAGTGACGACCGAATCACCCTGGTTCAATAGAACAGGATAATTCGGCCGTCACTACTGCAATAATACCCTCACCCTCACCATTAGATTCTAAATAACAAATCGCTATATACAGGGTAGGGCCAATACTTAGCTCCCACTTCCGCCTCCAGCTGATCTGCCGCCTGACGCAGCGCATTCATCGCCGGAATCGCCTGATCACGATAAAATTCTGCTTTCTTCTGATGATCCTCATAGGCACGGCTCTCCTCAATCTGCTTCTGCAGCACATCCGTCTGATGACTGATCTCTTCCACCAAATGAGACAGATGATCGATTGTCTTTCTCTCATACTCCACCGAAAGGCTCAACGACTGTTTGCCCACAGCCACATCGGTCAACTCTTTAATAGCATCAAATCCTGCCGGAATGATCTGCTTACGCGCCATGTCGATCATCGTCAATCCTTCGATTCGAAGCACCTTACAGTAGTTAGCCAGGAATATATCCGCTCTTGCCTGCAATTCCTGCACGGTGAAGATCTTATGCTGTGAGAAGAGCGCAACACTTTCCTTCGACACAAAATACTGCACCGCATCCGGCAGCGTCGGCAGATTCATCAGTCCTCTGCGAGCCGCCTCCTGTTTCCACTCTTCGCCATACCCATTGCCATTAAAGATCACGCGCTGATGTGCTGTCAGCTCCTCTTTAATCAGGACATTCAACTCCTCGTTAAAGTGCTCTGCCCGCTCCAGTCGATCCGCATAGCGTCTTAGAATCTCAGCAACCGCCGTATTGATAATGATATTGGGGCCAGATATGGAAAGCGAGGATCCCGGCATACGGAACTCAAACTTATTTCCAGTAAAGGCCACTGGCGATGTCCGGTTACGATCCGTTGTATCCCGCGGGAATCTTGGCAGGATATGTACGCCCAGCTTCATTTCTTCCTTCGTTTTCGGATCATACACAGCCCCCGTAATAATAGAGGTTACGATCTCTTCCAATTCATTGCCCAAAAATACAGAGATGACAGCCGGCGGCGCCTCGTTGGCTCCCAACCGATGGTCGTTGCCCGCGCTGGCGACAGACATGCGTAAAAGCGCCTGATATTCATCTACCGCTGCCACCACAGCCGTCATAAACAGCATGAACTGGGCATTCTCATTAGGAGATCCTCCCGGTTCCAGAAGGTTCAGTCCCGTATCCGTAGACATCGACCAGTTATTATGCTTACCACTGCCATTAACACCCTCGAAAGGTTTCTCATGCAAGAGACATACTAAACCATGCCGCAGCGCGACTTTCTGCATCATTTCCATGGTCAACTGATTCTGGTCGCTGGCAATACTGGCATTGGTAAAAATAGGCGCCAATTCGTGCTGCGCCGGAGCTACTTCATTGTGTTCCGTTTTGGCCAGCACACCCAATTTCCAGAGCTCCTCATTCAATTCTGTCATATAGGCTTCTACTCGAGGCTTAATGGCGCCATAATAATGATCGTCAAGCTCTTGTCCCTTCGGCGGCATCGCGCCGAAAAGTGTGCGTCCGCACAAACGCAGATCTTCCCGTTGATCGTACAGCTCCTTATCCACCAGGAAATATTCCTGTTCCGGCCCTACTGTGGCCTGCACTCGATTCGCCGCGGTCCCGAATAGCTTCAAAATCCGCAGCGCCTGCTTATTGAGCACTTCCATAGATGCCAAAAGCGGCCCCTTCTTATCCAACGCTTCTCCATTATAGGAATAGAACACCGTGGGAATACACAGCACACCGTCTTTGATAAAGGCATACGAGCTGGGATCCCACGCCGTATATCCTCTTGCCTCGAAGGTGGCCCGCAGACCGCCGGAGGGAAAACTGGAAGCATCCGATTCTCCTTTGATCAGCTCTTTCCCTGAGAATTCCATGATTACCTTGCTGGAACTCACCGGAGAAATGAAGCTGTCATGCTTCTCCGCTGTCACACCTGTCATTGGCTGAAACCAGTGCGTATAATGTGTGACTCCCTTCTCTACTGCCCAGTCCTTCATCGCAGACGCCACCGTATCCGCAATGGAGGGATCCAGCCCCTTTCCCAACTCCATCGTACGCTTCAGCGCCTTATACACGGTCTTGGGCAGCCGGCTCTGCATCACATAATCATTAAAGACCATGGATCCAAAGATTTCTTCCATGCTATGTACCATCACATATCCTCCTAACTCTCTGCTCCATCTCCATCTATTGGACTCCCCTCTTATTATAAGGTAGATTCTGTACAGACGCAAGCAATTTTTATGTCTTCTTCCCAGAAAGGAAACTTCCAATCAGACAGCCGGCCAAAGTCGTCACCGCATACGCAGCTACATAAATCAAAGCTCCCATGTCAAAAAACAGAAATACTGCCGGAACAAAAAGAATGGCTATCACACAGGGATAAAACCAGGAGATCCGATGACGCCAGCCATAGATCATCGCGCACACAAGGCAAAAGCCCGGAAAAATCACAAGAAGCAACGCCGCATCTCCCAATAACTCCTGTAATAACGGAGGCAATATATAAAACCCGCAAATCATAGCGAATACATAGGGCAGAATCATTTTAATACGCCGCATTCCGATCCCTCCTTTCCATACTACGGCTAATTCTATCATATCGAATCCAGAATCGCAAGTTTTCCCGTCTTTCTTCTGGACAAACCCATATAAATACGCTATAATAATGGTGTATAGTGCAAGCAGACGGTAAAATTATCGTCTGCTATTACCTTTTTAGGATCATACAAACAGAGAGGAATGTATCTATGGAAAACGAAAAGATCATTGTTCTGGATTTTGGCGGCCAATATAACCAGCTCATTGCCCGGCGTGTTCGAGAGTGTAATGTATACTGCGAAATTGCTTCCTACCGCACAGATTTGGAAGAAATCAAGGCGCAGCATCCGAAAGGAATTATCTTTACCGGTGGCCCGAACAGTGTCTATGATCCGGCATCCCCTACCTATCCGGAGGAAATTTTCAAATTAGGGATTCCTATTTTGGGCATATGCTATGGCGCCCAACTGATGATGCATCTTCTAGGCGGGCGTGTCGGGCGCGCTCCAGTTCGAGAATATGGAAAAATCGAAGTTCAAGTAGACACAAACACACCTCTTTTCACAGACGTATCTCCCTCTACTATCTGTTGGATGAGCCACAATGACTATATTGAAGAAGTCGCGCCAGGCTTTACCGTGACCGCCCACAGCGCTCATTGTCCAGCCGCCGCTATGCAGGATGTTTCTCGCGGTCTCTATGCGGTACAATTCCATCCGGAAGTCCTGCACACCCCGGAAGGTAAAAAAATGCTGTCTAACTTTGTCTATCATGTATGCGGCTGCCATGGCGACTGGAAAATGGATACCTTTGTGGAATCCACCATCGCATCCCTTCGCGCCAAAGTCGGCAATGGCCGCGTATTGTGCGCGCTGTCCGGCGGAGTAGATTCTTCTGTAGCCGCTGTCCTTCTTTCTAAGGCCGTCGGAAATCAGCTCACCTGCGTATTCGTAGATACCGGACTCATGCGCAAGAACGAGGGCGACGAAGTCGAAGCCGTCTTTGGTCCCCAAGGTCCGTATCAACTTCGCTTCATTCGCGTCAATGCACAGGAACGGTTCTTCTCCAAACTGGCCGGTGTAACCGATCCCGAGACCAAACGCAAGATCATCGGCGAAGAGTTTATCCGTGTGTTTGAAGAAGAAGCCCAAAAAATCGGCGCCGTGGATTTTCTGGTACAGGGCACGATCTACCCCGATGTGGTAGAAAGTGGTTTGGGCGGCGAATCCACCGTCATCAAATCCCATCACAACGTAGGCGGTTTGCCCGACTATGTGGATTTTAAGGAGATTATCGAACCGCTCCGCAACTTGTTTAAGGATGAAGTACGTCAGGCCGGTCTAGAACTCGGCATTCCACATTATCTGGTCTATCGTCAGCCCTTCCCTGGGCCGGGGCTTGGCATCCGAATCATCGGAGAAGTAACACCCGACAAGGTGCATATGGTGCAAGAGGCAGACGCCATCTTTCGTGAAGAAGTCGCATCAGCGAATCTGGATCCCCAGATCAATCAGTACTTCGCCGCGCTGACCAACATGCGTTCCGTGGGCGTCATGGGGGATGAGCGCACGTATGACTACGCGGTTGCTTTGCGTGCTGTCAGTACTACCGACTTCATGACGGCAGAAACCGCGACTCTACCCTGGGAGGTTCTGGGAAAAGTCGCAAATCGAATTGTTAACGAAGTGCCTCACGTGAACCGTGTCCTCTATGATTGTACTGGAAAACCGCCAGCAACGATAGAGTTCGAGTGACCTTCCTAGTAATATTATGATCCGACACGTTACTTTCGCTCTACACTTTCGAGAAGAATAGTAATATTATCGAAATTCATTCGCAAAAAGGTTGGCAGATCAATTCAGAGTCTGCCAACCTTTTATAGTCCAATTATGTTTGTAAGGTTACAATTCTGTCATTATTCCCACTCGATCGTTCCGACAGGCTTAGGAGTAAGATCAAGAACCACACGATTGATGCCGTCGACTTCTTTCGTAATACGATCGGTGATGCGGTGAAGCAGGGGATATGGGATTTCTTCGATAGTAGCCGTCATCGCATCGGTCGTATTTACCGCGCGGATAATGGCAGGCCAGCCTTCATAGCGCTTTCCATCCTTTACACCTGTACTCTTGATATCTGGAACAGCAATGAAGTACTGCCATACTTTTCCAGCTAGGCCGTTTTTATCAAATTCCTCGCGAAGAATGGCGTCGGCTTCGCGCAATGCAGCTAGTCTATCTCGAGTGATAGCGCCAAGACAACGAACCCCAAGCCCCGGTCCAGGGAAGGGCTGACGATATACCATGCTACGTGGAAGACCCAACGCTTCGCCTACCACGCGCACCTCATCCTTAAAAAGCAGCTTAATAGGCTCTACCAGTTCAAAATTCATATCCTCCGGCAGGCCGCCGACATTATGGTGTGCCTTCACACCGTCCGATTCGAGAATATCCGGATAAATCGTTCCCTGAGCAAGGAAGGAGATTCCTTCCAGCTTCGAGGCCTCCTCTGCAAAGACTTTGATAAACTCGCCGCCTATGATCTTACGTTTTTTCTCTGGATCGCTTACTCCCGCCAACAGATCAAGAAAACGGTCTGTCGCATCTATGTAGATAAGATTCGCATCCAGATTTTTGCCAAAAACATCAATGACCTGTTCGCTTTCGCCTTTACGCATGAGACCGTGGTTGACATGGACACAGACAAGCTGTTTGCCAATTGCTTTGATAAGAAGCGCGGCGACCACCGAAGAATCGACGCCGCCAGAAAGCGCAAGCAGCACTTTCTTATCCTGCACCGTTTTCCGTATATCCTCGATTTGTTCGTTTATAAAGGATTCAGCATGCTCTGTGGTGGTAATGCGAGGCATGTTTTCGGGTCTTTTATCGTTTTGCATTTTTATTCCTCCTAAATTCTGATTTTGTTCATTCGCTGCTGCGTCCTGAAACTGAAAACTTTTTATGTTGGTTCCAGCAGCAAAAAATACATAGACCATTGCAAGTATACAGCCGTAAGTTTTTGGTGCACAGCGCCGTACACCGGTAAAAATATTATAACGAATAAGCAGTCTAATTTCAATAGGTTTTTTACGATTACAAAAAAACAGCAAACTTCCATTATATATAATATATGAAATATTTTTTATTTTTATTCTTTTTATATTATAAATTTATTTAGATAAATCGTAAAGGAAATTTTACAACGATTCTTTTCCCTCGCCCTCCATTTTTAACAAATTATTCACATTTGTCGCATTGACAATACCCATAGGGATGGAGTATAGTTAAAATGTTCGATAGGTAAGGCTCCTACAGGGATACGGGCTGCTGCCGCGAAATAGTGGAGACACTATGAGTTGGTTTGAACAGGGTACATCGAGTTTAAGGTGTAACCTAACGCAGTTTCATCGCCCTGCAAAGCTAAAGCTCACGCGGACAGAAGTGGCATTACACTCCCGTATGTTCATCGAACATACGGGTTTTTTATGTCCTTCGCAAATACTAAGAATAAGTGAGGTGAAAAAGATGGACGCGGGAAGTAGTGGCAGTACATGGAAGATTCCTTCAGGCAAAGATAACCTGCAGAAAACAGGATGTATCTGTATTTTGCGCATCCTTCTTTTCTGACGCCTTTAGAATCGCTCCATGCACTGTATCTTTCCCAATCAGTATGTTAAGGGAGGTACAGAAACATGAATAAAATGAAATCTTTACAGATTATATCTGCCGGCCGCGGTGCCGCACACCGCAAAAACTCTCCAAAAGGCCGTCTAATGCAAGCTGCTTTTTATACAGAGAAAGAGCTTTTTCGCATGCTTCACACCGGTCCTTCCGGTCTGGATACGGCTGCTGTAGAACATTCCAGAAAGCAATACGGCGCCAATGTATTGGCTAAGCAAAAACATATCACTCTCCTGCGCCGCTTTTTGGAGGCTTTTCTCAGTCCATTTACTGTAGTTCTTTTATTACTGGCTATTACATCGCTGGCGACCGATGTTCTTATGGCTGCTCCAGAAGAGCGCAGCTATATAACCGTTGTCATCATCGTCGCGCTGGTTCTCTTTTCAGGAATTCTCCGGTTTATCCAAGAAGGACGCAGCAATCGCGTTGCCGATCAGCTTCTGAATATGATTCAGACCACTTCACTGGTTGAGCGGGCGGGAATCCGTGCGGAGATTCCCATGGAAGAGATTGTCGTCGGAGATTTGCTATATCTCTCCGCAGGAGATATGCTTCCCGCGGATGTGAGAATTCTGAGCTCCAAGGATCTTTTCGTCAGCCAATCCGCTCTCACCGGTGAAAGCGAACCGGTAGAAAAGCTGGGACATATGATCTATACGCAGAAGGCCCTGACGGAAATGGAAAATCTGGCCTTCATGGGCAGCAACGTCATCAGCGGCAGTGCCAGGGCTATTGTGGTGGCTGTAGGAAAAGACACCTTTCTCGGTTCCATCAGTACAGACCTGAGTAAAAAAAAATCTAAAACCTCCTTTGAAAAAGGGATTCAGTCCGTTTCCTGGCTGTTGATCCGCTTCATGCTGGTAATGATTCCGATTGTCCTTTTTCTGAATGGTTTTACCAAGGGAGACTGGCTACAGGCTCTGCTTTTCGCTGTTTCTGTCGCCGTAGGCTTGACTCCGGAAATGCTGCCCATGATCGTAAGCACCTCCCTGGCAAAGGGAGCCGTGGCCATGAGCCGCAAGAAAGTCGTGGTTAAAAACTTGAATGCCATCCAAAATCTGGGCTCCATGGATATTTTGTGTACAGATAAGACCGGAACCCTGACACAGGATCAAATCGTCCTAGTTCGTTTCCTCAATCTACAGGGAAATACGGACGAAGGCGTCTTGCGTCATGCATTCCTGAACAGCTACTTTCAGACGGGACTTCGCAATCTTTTAGACGCGGCAATTATTTCCCGTCAGCAGGCTCTGGGCGCTGATGAATTGATAGCACAATACACAAAAATAGATGAGATTCCTTTTGACTTTGAACGCCGCCGGATGAGCGTTGTCGTACAGAATCCTACCGGAAAAACCCAGATGGTAACCAAAGGGGCTGTGGAAGAGATGCTTTCCTGCTGCTCCTACGCGGAGCAAAATGGACGTGTCGTTCCACTAACCGCTGAAATGTCCAGGCATGTTCTGGATATGTCGGCAGAACTCAATACGCGCGGCATGCGAGTTATTGCGGTGGCTCAAAAAACAAATCCATCTCCGCTCGGACAGTTTTCTATCTCTGACGAATCCGAAATGGTTCTGATTGGTTTCCTCGCTTTTCTGGATCCGCCGAAGGATACGGCGCAATCGGCGGTGGAAGCTCTGTTAACTTATGGAGTCCACGTAAAGGTACTGACTGGGGATAATGAAAAAGTCACACGCGCCATCTGCCAGATGGTAGGGCTCCCGACCCATCGTATTTTACTGGGAAATGAATTGGATGAAATGACAGACGGACAGTTAGGCGAACTCGCGGAGGAGATCTCTATCTTCGCAAAACTATCCCCCCTGCAGAAATCTCGTATCATCCGGATTTTACAGGATCGCGGGCATTGCGTCGGTTTTATGGGCGACGGCATCAACGACGCCTCTGCCTTAAAAACCGCAGATGTCAGCATCTCCGTAGATACCGCGGTGGACATTGCCAAGAAATCTTCCTCTGTCATCCTCATGGAAAAGGATCTTATGGTATTAGAGCATAGCGTATTAGAAGGCCGCCGAACATATTCTAACATGATGAAATATTTAAAAATGACGGTCTCTTCGAACTTTGGCAATGTGCTTTCGGTACTGGTTGCCAGCGCAATTTTACCATTCCTTCCCATGGCCCCTCTGCATCTGATCCTGTTGAATCTAATCTATGACATTTCCTGTACCGCCATTTCCTGGGATCGAGTGGATCCAGAAGAGTTGGTAGTTCCACGGCATTGGAATACTTCCGGAATCAGCCGCTTTATCTTCTTTATGGGGCCTGTCAGTTCTCTTTTCGACATCATTTCTTTCATTGGAATGTATTTTCTTATTTGTCCCCTATTCACCGGCGGCGTACTGTATTCTTCTCTTCACGATCCCTCCGCTCGGGAGCTATATGTCACAGTTTTCCAAACGGGTTGGTTTGTGGAATCCATGTGGAGTCAGTCCCTTGTAATCCATATGATTCGTACAAAGAAGATTCCTTTTATCCAAAGCCGCGCTTCTTTATCTGTTACACTCTTTTCACTGCTGGGCGCGGGTATCATCACGCTTCTGCCCTTCTCCCCACTGGCAGAAGGATTGGGGCTCACCCCCCTGCCGCTTGTATACTTTGCCGGTCTGCTGCTCATCATCACCGCCTATATGATTTTGGCTACCCTGATGAAAAGTCTGTATATTCGCCGATATCATACTTGGCTCTAATTGTTCAGAGTTATTTTTGCAATATCCATCCCTATGGATCGCCCCTTTATAATTTGCATTTTCTGTATTATCATAAGAAGTATGAAAGGGGCGATCCTATGGTCAAGCATCCATCTCACATTGCGCATATCATTTCTTCGTTCTACCATACGCTGCTCGAACTCCATGCCATCCCCGACTTCTGTCTCTCCCGCAAGAAGAATAAGAAAACGGGGAAGGTGTATTTATATAAGCAGGAGTCCACTAGTAAAGGGCGGAAGCAAACCCAAATTAAGGCCGCATCAGTTGTACTCAGAACGCCAGAAACTGAAGGCACGTCTGAAAGAGCTCCAATCGCAATATAAAAAGCTGTCCTTCAAGAATCGCCGCAATATCCACTATGCCCTTGCCTGTTTTCTGCATGCACTGGATCTCGACATCGGAAAGGTCATCGAGAAGAATACCTATCTCGACGGCACGACTCGTGACTCCAAGAGCGAAATCATCCGTTCCCTTCTGTTCGACCTATTGGACATACAATATACGCATAATTATCCATTGTACGCGCAGAGGCGCACCTATTGGGGCGACTTCTATTTCTCGGATTCGCAGGATTTTCACGAACACATGAGCTGCTGGACGACGAGCAATACGCCCAGAATCAGAAACGCAAGCTGGAGGACTATGCCGCGAAAAGGATCCAAGAGAAGAAGAATCTTCTCATCACGAAAGAGCATTTCACGACAAATTCTCGCGATCCCAAAAGGAAGCGCGCCTGCATCGACCTGCGTGAGATCGTACTGCAACTGATTTCCTTCGAGAACGTCTCACCATAGAAGACATTCCGATTTCTCTTCCTTGACAAACCCATTCTGAAAATTTAAAAAGGCGCCACGTCGGACACCTTTTTGTCGTGCCTGAAAATGAGGTGAAGGGACGGAGATGGAGAGCTACTTGCGTATAAAATGCGTTTCAGGACGGAGACGCTTTCTTTTTTATACGCAGACGAGAGATTTGAGGAAAGCGAATTTTATAACTGCGTATAAAAAGTACTGCAGGGACGGAGATGCCCCTGTAATTATACGCAAAATCGAAATTCTGCAGAATTCTTTTGCTGAACTGCGTATAAATTGGTTTTAAAAGAAACTAATTTCCTCAAAACATACGCAACCCAGCGATTTTACAACGTTTTTCTGCGGATCTGCGTACAAATCAATTCTAAAAGGAAACAATTTATACGCAGCGGCGAGACTGACGGCTCGCGGATCCTTGAAGTGCGTATAATTCTGCAAAATTCTTCCATTTCACATTTCGCGGGAACGGAGATGCCCTTGCAATTATACGCAAATGAAAGACGGACAGTTAGTGGATCTTCGAAGTGCGTATAAATTTGTAAGATATTTCCTCCACAGACATTGCGGGGACGGATCTTGTGCTCAGAATTATACGCAAAATCGAGATTCTACAGAAACTCTCCGCTGGATTGCGTATAAATATTATACGCAATTACGAGACTAACGGTATGCCCGTCATACTAAAAAAGTCGCGGGGATGGAAGCCCCCCGCAACTATACGCAATTCATTTTAGTGCCAACATTCTTACTTCCGCGCACAAATCCTATACTCATAGTTTCTGTACAAATAAGGCTCGGATAGCGTTGAGCACCGCGATGATCATAACTCCTACGTCGGCAAAAATGGCAAGCCACATATTAGCGATTCCAAACGCTCCCAAAATAAGACAAATGAGCTTAACCCCGATAGCAAAGATAATGTTCTGATATACAATCCCCAGACACTTTCTGGAAATCCGAATGGCTTTCGCGATTTTCATGGGGTCATCATCCATCAGTACGACATCAGCCGCTTCGATGGCCGCATCGGATCCCATCGCCCCCATCGCAATTCCTATATCTGCGCGGCGTAATACAGGCGCGTCGTTGATACCATCACCTACAAAAGCTAATTTTTCCTGTGCTGATTTTTTCTCCATAAGATGTTCTACCTGCTCTACCTTATCCGCCGGCAGCAATTCGCTGCGCATTTCATCCACACCGACTTCTTTTGCTACCTGATCAGCCACTTTTTGGGCATCCCCCGTCAGCATAATCGTGGTACGAATACCCGAAGCTTTCAGCGCTTCAATGGCCTCCTTCGCATGTGGCTTAATGACGTCGGATATCAGAATATGTCCCACATATTCTCCCTCAATCGCCATATGAATAATCGTACCCACATGATGACAATCAATATATGGAATATGCAGCTTATCCATAAGTTTTGTGTTGCCAGCAGCCACTTCTACGCCATCCACTTTGGCAATCACGCCATTTCCGCTGATTTCTTGAATATCCTGAACGCGAGACCGATCTATTTCCTTTCCATAGGCACGCTGCAGGCTTTTGCTGATCGGATGGGAGGACGCGCTTTCCGCCAGGGCTGCGTATTCCAAAATCCTCTCATTCTCCATCGTATTATGATGAATGCCATTGACCTCAAAAACCCCCTGCGTCAGTGTTCCTGTTTTATCGAAGACAACGATCTTGGTCTGGGACAGAGTTTCGAGATAGTTGGATCCTTTCACCAATACGCCTGCTTTACTGGCTCCACCGATACCCGCAAAGAAAGAGAGTGGGATGCTGATGACCAATGCGCAGGGACAGCTTATGACCAAGAAAGTCAGTGCCCTGTAAATCCAGTTATCCCATTGCGGCGCTATTCCCACAAACAGCAGCCTGACAAGAGGCGGCAGGAAAGCCAGTGCTAACGCCGCGATACAGACCGCCGGCGTATAGATCCGGGCAAATTTCGCGATAAAGTCCTCGGACTTCGATTTACGCGAGCTGGCGTTTTCCACCAGATCCAGGATTTTTGAAACTGTAGACTCTCCAAATTCTTTTGTCGTCTGGATCTTCAACAGTCCTGTCATATTAATGCATCCGCTGATGATCTCGTCCCCCGCCGAAACATCCCGCGGCAGGCTTTCACCCGTCAGCGCGCTGGTATTCAGGCTGGATGTGCCGTCGATAACAATGCCGTCGATCGGCACCTTTTCTCCAGGCTGTACCACAATCATACTCCCGATTTCCACCTCGTCGGGATCTACTTGTTCAAGTTTTCCGTTGTTTTC
Organism: uncultured Clostridia bacterium; assembly: GCA_937892735.1. Classification (GTDB taxonomy): domain Bacteria; phylum Bacillota; class Clostridia; order Lachnospirales; family Bianqueaceae; genus Faecimorpha. The sequence goes on from CALBGL010000068.1 coordinate 14,793, forward strand.
TATATTCGCGTAATCCGGACGGATATCCATGAGTTCACTAATATTGCGGCGGCTCTTTCCCACCGCATAACTTTGAAACAGCTCTCCGATCTGATAGAAAAGCATGACCGCGATGGCCTCCGTATAATCCCCGCTCTGGTCGTATAGCGCTAATACAATCGCGCCAACCGTCGCAATGGCCATTAAAAAATTCTCATCGAAAATCTGACGATTCCGGATGCCCTTGCCCGCCTTCGCCAGGATATCATAGCCGATGATCAAATACGGAATCATATATAAAATAAATCGCAATACCCCCGTCACCGGCACAAAGGAAAGAGCAACCAATAAAACCGCTGCCGCGATAATCCGCACCAGCATTTTTTTCTGCTTTTTATTCATGATATCCTCTCCTTAAAACATCCATTATAGGAAGATTTCGCAATCATCCTCCACCTTTTTGCAGTTTTTGCGAACCTGCTCCATGACCGCTTTCGGATCCTGCCCTTCTTCAAACTCCACATTCATCTTTAACATCATGAAATTGACCGTCGCATCCTTAACGCCTGCTGTTTTCTTAGCGGCGGCTTCCATCTTATTCGCGCAGTTAGCGCAATCCACGTCGATCTTATATGTCTTCTTCATCGCTAAAACTCCTTTGCTCATTATAATGATTTAACGATTGTTTAATCGTTTGTTTATATGATACGCTCCATTTCCTGTTTCGTCAACCCTGTATTCTCGAATTGATCCATTTGGGATAAAAGAATTTCTATTTGGGCAAATTCATAGACGGCTTCCGAAGTTTGTGCTAAAATACATTCAGAAACTTTGTCGAGGAGGAATGTGCATGTCTCATATATCTCTGCCCCATCATCATGAATGTTCTTTGGAACATGTTTTAGAACACATGCCGGAAACCGCGGACTTTCAGATTGTCGCCGATCTTTTTAAGCAGCTCTGCGACGGAAGCCGTATTCGCATTTTCTGGCTTTTATGCCATTGTGAAGAATGTGTCATCAATATCTCGGCCATCGTGGGTATGACGAGTCCTGCTGTATCGCATCATCTGCGTCAACTCAAGAGCAGCGGTCTGATCGTCAGCAGACGCTCTGGCAAAGAGGTATATTATCGAGCGGCCGATACGAACCAGGCACAGCTTCTGCACCATATGATTGAAAAAATGGTGGAGATCGTCTGTCCAGATGCGTCTTCTTCGCATGAGGACGCGTCGCAATGAAAGATACTTACCTCTCATCGTTCGAAAAAAACTTATCGGAAATCGCTCCTGGAACGTTTCAGATCCATCAATATCCCGGTGATACAAAATTTCTTTGTCATTTCACCGATTCCTTCTCCACGGAAACCAAAGGAAAAGGACGCATCCAAGTATATTCTTTGTTTCCAGGCATTCAGCTGGCTTTTCATCAATATCTGGCCGATCAGGTGCGTTTTCAGCATCCCGCGCACCGTTCTGTACTGGAGATCAATTATTGCCATCGCGGCCGTATCGGCTGGAATATGCATCATCATATTTCTGTCTATCTGGGAAGCGGGGACTTGTGTCTGCATACGTTGGATTGCTGTGCCGACTCCCAGATAACATTGCCCCTGGGCTATTATGAGGGTATCTCGATTACCATAGATCCCTCTCTCCTAGGCAGCCAACTCCCGGAAAGCCTACAGGAAGCCGACTGGAAGCCTGATACATTGATGCAGGCTTTCTGCGGCGATGGACATCCTTTTGCGCTTCCCACCGCACCGCAGCTGGATTCTATTCTGGGGGTTCTCTACGATCTGCCGGAAGAGCTTCGCCTTCCGTATTATAAACTCAAGACTCAGGAACTTCTTCTTTACCTTTCTCAGATAGATCCTCGCGCGACAACACATCTGCCTCCATATATCTCCCAGCAGACTGAACTCATCCGAGAAATCCATTCCTTTTTAATGGCACATCTCGACAAGCGCTTTACTATCGAAGAACTCTCCAGAAAATACCTGATCAACAGCGCCTCTTTAAAGACTCTATTCAAGGCGGTCTATGGTCTGCCGATTGCCACTTATATGAAGAAGCGCCGCATGGAAGAGGCCATGAAACTATTACGCGAAACCAATCGTCAAATCGCCGATATCGCGAGTGCCGTGGGGTATGAATCACAGGGAAAATTCACGCGGGCCTTTAAAGAGGAAGTTGGTATACTCCCACGCGAATATCGCAAAATCCAAACTGGCGCATAAGGATCTCGCTCTTGACATTCGTCTCGGACGGCATTATAATAAATGCAACATTTGAATCAGAGGATGTCTTCAGGGCAGGGTGCAATTCCCGATCGGCGGTACAGTCCGCGAGGCCATAAGTCTTGGTCATGATTTGGTGCGATTCCAAAACCGACAGTATAGTCTGGATGAGAGAAGATAGATTGTGAGAGATACCTTCCTTTCATAAACATCTGCAGACACCGTCTTCAGATGCTTATTTCTATATAGGGAGGTTTTTTAGTATGCACTTTTCGACGAAAAAACTGGTAACGGTCGCGATGCTGTGCGCTATCGCGTATGTAGTCATGTTGGTAGGACGAATTCCTATTGTCCTCTTTCTGAGTTATGAGGCTAAGGATGTGATCATTGCCATTGGCGGTTTTATCTATGGTCCTCTGACTGCTTTTATCATTTCGCTGATTGTATCCGTCGTAGAGATGTTCACCGCCAGCGATACCGGTTGGATTGGCTGTCTTATGAACATTCTCTCCAGCTGCAGTTTTGCCTGTACCGCTGCTCTTATTTATAAAAGAAAAAGAACCATTATGGGCGCTGTCGCAGGGCTTCTGGCCGGCAGCCTGCTCATGGTGGTAGTGATGCTTCTTTGGAACTATCTGATTACACCGATTTACATGGGTTATCCTCGTGAAGCCGTCGCAGCGCTGTTGCTGCCCGCTTTTTTACCATTTAACCTTTTAAAAGGCGGATTGAACGCAACCATTACCATTCTGCTGTATAAACCCGTGGTCACCGCGCTGCGCCGCGCCGGTTTTGTCGAGAGTCAAGATCTGGGGCACATCGGCCATTCTCAGAAGATCGGCGTCGTACTGGTCGCGGTGGTGGTTCTTATCACCTGCATATTCTTCGCACTGGTTCTGAAAGGCGTACTGTAAACAAAAAGAGGGGGATTTATGGATCGCTATCTTACCTACGATATACCCGCGGAAGCCGTCGGTCTTAGCGTCGAACAATTTCTGCATAAGCAGGGATTTTCCCGGCAGGTACGGATTCAGCTCAAGAAATTTTCGGATGGCGTACTTGCAGACGGCCAAAGCGTTTTCTTGACGCATCGTCTCAGGGGCGGCGAACACTTATCCATTTATCTGCATGAAACCGCGCCGTCAGAACGGATCATTCCTGTTCCTCTTCCCCTCTCCATTCTATATGAAGACGAGGATCTGCTGGTCGTCCATAAGCCCGCGGGCATGCCGATTCATCCTTCCATGCATAACGATGATAATACGCTGGCAAATGCACTGGCGTGGTATTATGACCAGCAAAACAAGCCCTTCGTCTTTCGCTGCTGTAATCGTCTGGATCGCGATACCTCCGGACTTACGATTGTGGCCAAAAATATGCTATGCGCCAGTATTCTCTCCGAAAGAACCGCACGCAAAGAAATCCGGCGCGAATACCTGGGAATCGTGCGGGGGCGTCTGCCTATGACCCACGGAACGATTCGCGCACCGCTGGGACGCAAACCCGGCTCTATCATTGAACGAACCGTAGATTTCACGCACGGCGAAGCTGCTGTGACTCATTTTCGCGTACTAGCGGAAGAAAATGGGCACAGCCTGCTCCAGCTTATCCTGGAGACGGGTCGTACCCATCAGATTCGTATTCATTTACAATATCTCGGATTTCCTCTTGTGGGGGATTATCTATATAACCCAGACTATGAATGGATTCGCCGACAAGCGCTGCATTCTTACCGCATGACCTTTTATCATCCCATCACCGGAAAATCCCTGGTCTTCACCGATCCCCTGCCGGAGGATATGCAGCGGATTCTGCCTCATGCTAACTGCAGCAATCTTGCATAAGCATGCTCATAAAACTGTTGAAATCCCTCACAATACACATTGATTCCCAACCCTCCATCGCCCTGCGGCAGACGATCCCTGCGACAGCCGTTTCGGCACAGATCATGCCATCGGCAGCTTTCACACTGCGCTGGATGCTCCATAGAGGGTTCTATAAAACGCAGTTCCGCCCGCTTTTGATCCAGTTCCTCATAGGTGTTTTGGCAGATATTTCCCAGCCGCCACTCGTCTAATACATAGAAATCGCAGGGATACACACTGCCGTCTGCCTCTACTACGTACTGGGGACTGCAGCATCCGCCCATGTCACAACTTTCCGGTGGATATCCCCGCAGCATACCCACCAGGTTCTCGAACATACGAATATAGATAAAACGCCCCTGCGTGATATCTTCATACCACAAGTCAAACAGATCGCACAGGAACTGACCGTAAGCCTGGCCGCTAAGAGAATAGGGCTGCTCTCTCTTGGTGCCTCCAAAAGGGTCAATACAGGGAATATACTGCTGATAGTCCAGATGGTTCTCGTGAAAAAACGTGTATATCGCTTGAATGCGAGACGCATTGTAGGCTGTCACAACCGTCAGCACATTGACATCCACCCGGTACTGGCGCAGAATCTTGGCTGCGAGCATCACACGCTGAAAACTCCCGTCTCCCTCGGGACGCAGGCGATAATGATCATGCAGTTTTCTGGGGCCATCCAGAGACAGTCCTACCAGGAAATGATTCTCTGCCAAGAACTGTGCCCACTCTTCATCAATACATATTCCATTGGTTTGCAGCGCATACTGGATCCGCTGTCCTGGTTTTCTGTATTTTTCTGCGAAGACAGCAAACTGTCTATAAAAAGGTAATCCAGCCAGGGTCGGCTCCCCGCCCTGAAACGCAAACGTCACCTGATGTTCTGCCTCGGCAAGAGAGCGGCGAATCAGCTCTTCCATGGTCTTTTCTTCCATACGGCCATAAGAAGCGACTTCGCGATGGCGCATCTCATCTGCGTAAAAACAGTAAGTGCAGCGAAGATTACAGTTCCCGGAAACGGGTTTAATCATAACGTATAATGCGGGAATCATGGGAGGTCTCCTTCCTGTCAGAATTTTCCATCATAAATAGCGTCAAACTCACGGCGTGGCTCCATCTCGTAGAGCCAGATGCATGCTAAGCCACGCCTCCGGTCTCGCTCTCCTGTCGGAGTTTGACGCCCTTTGGCGGCAAACTCGCGGCGTGGCTCCATCGCTCAGAACCAGATGCATGCTAAGCCACGCCTATTGTACCATCTTTTTTCCCTAAAGTAAATGAACCATTGACTTTCTTTCCACTCTGTGCTACGATAAAGAACGACAGGGGCGCTGGGTTTTCCCGGCTGAGATGACCGTAATCGAGCGGTCGGTACCCTTGAACCTGATACGGGTAATGCCGGCGTAGGGAGATGACAAGATGGATCTGTTCTATATACAGAGCCACACGACCTATCCGGTCGCGTGGCCTTTTTTTATCTTCGCGACCTCCTGCGGCATTCATGTATCCATGATCAACAGGAGGTTTTTTGCATGAATTATTTTACACAAATGCAGGCGGCCCGTCTGGGTATCATCACGCCCCAGATGGAAGCCGTAGCTCAGAAGGAATACCGCACCAGCGAGGAGATCCGCGATCTGGTCGCCAAGGGACAGGTGGTCATCTGTGCCAACCATAAACATACCTGTCTGGATCCGCAGGGCATCGGTTCCATGTTGCGTACCAAAATCAATGTCAACCTGGGAGTTTCCCGCGATTGCCGGGATTATGATGAAGAAATGAAAAAGGTCATGGCCGCGGTCCATATGGGCGCCGAAGCGATCATGGATCTGTCCTCCCATGGCGATACCGCGCCCTTCCGCCGAAAACTCACTGCAGAATGTCCCGCTATCATCGGGACCGTGCCCGTATATGACGCCGTGATTCATTATAAGCGTGATCTGGCTACCCTGAGCGCGAAAGATTTTATCGACGTGATTCGCTTACACGCGGAAGACGGCGTGGATTTTGTGACGCTGCACTGCGGTATCACGCGAAAAACCATCGATCAGATTCGTTCCCACAAGCGCAAGATGAATATCGTATCCCGCGGCGGTTCCCTCATCTTTGCCTGGATGAGTATGACAGGACAGGAGAATCCTTTCTATGAATACTATGACGAGATCCTGGAAATCTGCCGTGAGCATGACGTCACCATCTCTCTGGGAGATGCCTGTCGTCCTGGATGCCTGGCGGATGCTTCTGATGTCTGCCAGATCGAAGAGCTGGTTCGTCTGGGAGAACTGACCAAGCGGGCCTGGGAAAAGGACGTGCAGGTCATGGTAGAAGGGCCCGGTCATATGCCCCTGAATCAGATTGCCGCCAACATGAAGATCCAGCAAACTCTTTGCATGGGGGCGCCTTTCTATGTATTGGGCCCTCTGGTAACCGATATCGCTCCCGGTTACGATCATATCACGGCTGCGATTGGCGGCGCTTTGGCGGCTATGAGCGGCGCCGCCTTCCTCTGTTATGTGACGCCTGCGGAACACCTGGCGCTGCCCAATCTGGAGGATGTCAAGCAGGGCATCATCGCTTCTAAAATCGCAGCGCATGCGGCGGATATTGCGAAGGGCGTACCTCACGCGCGGGATATCGATGATCGAATGTCCGAGGCTCGTCAGAAGTTCGATTGGGACGCGCAGTGGGACTGCGCTCTGGATCCGGAAACCGCGAAGGCCATTCGAGACAGCCGGAGCCCGGAACAGGAGGATTCTTGCTCCATGTGCGGTAAATTCTGTGCTGTTCGAAGCATGAACAAGGCCCTGGCTGGCGAATACATTGATATCCTATGAAAGACATATGGAACCGTGTCCGCGAAAAAGCGCCTCTCATTCACGCGATCACCAATTATGTGACGATCAATGACTGTGCCAATATTATATTGGCCTCCGGCGCTTCTCCCATTATGGCGGAGGCCCCCGAAGAGGTCGCGGAGATCTGCAGCCACAGCCATGGTCTTCTTCTGAATCTGGGCATGCTGCGTTCAGATAAGCTGGAAGCCATGATTCTAGCCGGACAGGCGGCAAACAAGCGAGGTATCCCCGTTGTTTTCGATCCTGTCGGCGTCGGCGCCAGCGCCTTTCGGATGAATAGTGCCCGGCAGCTTTTACACAAAGTCTCCTGTTCTGTCATACGCGGCAACGCCTCCGAAATCCTTTCCCTTTGTCAGGCCGGCTCCTCACAGGGTGTGGATGCCGCGAAAGCCGATGCCCTTACGCAGAATACGCTGGTTCAGAATGCATCCTTCGCTCGAGCCCTTGCCCGAAGAACCTGTTCCATCGTCGCCATGACCGGAAAGATCGATCTTGTGACGGATGGTTACACAGTCTATCAGAATCATCACGGCTGCCCCATGCTCTCCCGTCTGACCGGCAGCGGATGCATGCTCTCCGCTCTTGTGACAGCCACGGTGGCCGCGAATCCCGGGGATCCTCTCCTGGCGACCCTGACCGCTGTTACGGCAATAGGACTCTGTGGTGAAATCGCTGAACGTCGAATGTGTGAGCAAGATGGAAATGGCTCTTTTCGCGCCTATTTATTGGATGCGGTATTCTGTCTGACTGGTGAAACATTGGAGGAACAAGCCCATTATGAAATCTGGTAATTCCCTATTTACACTTTATGCCGTGACAGATCGTACCTGGCTGGGCGGTACTTCGCTGTCCTGGGCTGTGAAACAGGCACTGGCAGGCGGCATTACGCTATTACAGCTTCGCGAGAAAAACTTGACAGATCGCAAGATGCTGCAAGAAGCCCAGGAATTGCTGCCGCTTTGTCATCAGCATGGCGTCCCTCTGATCATCAATGATCGAGTGCAGGTGGCTCTGGACGCCGGCGCGGATGGTGTTCATCTGGGTCAGGGGGACATGTCTCCACGGGAAGCCCGAGCCATCCTCGGTCCCGATGCGATCATCGGTGTGTCGGCACGCACCGTGGAAAGCGCGCAGAAAGCAGAGCAGGAGGGAGCGGATTATCTGGGCGTAGGCGCCGTCTTTTCCACATCTACGAAAACAGACGCCAAAAACATTTCTCTCGAGACTCTGCGGCAAATCGCTCGGGTCGTTCATATTCCCGTAGTCGCTATCGGAGGGATCGGTCCGGACAATATCTTAGAACTCCTGGGCTGCGGTATCCAGGGCGTTGCCGTTGTCTCTTCCATCTTCGCGCAGAAAAACATCGCCCAGGCGGCTTCCCGTCTTCGCGCCTTATCGGAACAAATCATTATACAAAAATAGAAAGGATCCTTCTCATGAAAAATCAATCTGTCTTCAAACTGGTTCTTGCCGGTATTCTAATCGCAGTGGCCGTTGCCGCCTCTTCTTTCAGTATTCCTGTCGGCGTGACCAAGTGTCTGCCCGTGCAGCATCTGGTCAATGTGTTGGCGGCTGTCCTATTAGGCCCCTGGTATGGCGTTATCATGGCGTTTCTGACCAGTCTGATCCGTGTGGCGCTCGGCACCGGCAGTCTGCTGGCTTTCCCCGGCAGCATGTGCGGCGCATTGCTATGCGGCCTGGCGTATCGGTATACAGGACGCCTCATTTTGACATATCTGGGAGAAATCATCGGTACCGGTTTCCTCGGCGCACTTCTCTCTTACCCCGTCGCGTTGTGGCTCATGGGCAATACCTCCGCCGCGCTTTTTGGTTTTGTGATTCCCTTCTCCGTCAGCACCATCGGCGGAACCCTGATTGCCGCCATTGTCATTGGCATTTTGCAGAAAGCTCATTTGCTGACGCCCTCCGGTCTCACGCTGCATAAGGAATAAATCATGCATACCGTTTTATCCATTGCGGGTTCGGATTGCAGCGGCGGCGCAGGCATCCAGGCGGATCTGAAAACCATCACGGCACATCGCCTATATGGCATGAGCGTCATCACGGCGCTAACCGCGCAGAATACGATGGGTGTCCAACGTGTCCTGCCCATTGGTGCGGATTTCGTCACGGCACAACTCGACAGTATTTTTACAGATATCTATCCGGACAGCGTTAAGATCGGCATGATTCCTGATCTTTCGGTGGCGCAGGCCATTGTCGCGTGTCTGCGCCGTTTCGAGGCCAGAAACATTGTCATCGACCCTGTCCTTTCGTCCAGCAGCGGCCAGGCTTTATCCCATACAGACTCCCTGCCGTTTCTTTGGCAGCATCTGTTTCCGTTGGCTCGCCTGATCACACCCAATCTGCCGGAAATGGAGATCCTGTGCGGGTTCCCGATCTCCAGCCGAGAGGATATGGTACAGGGCGCCCAGACCTTTTATTCGCTTCTGCATGTCCCGATTCTGGTCAAAGGCGGACATCTAGTACACGATGAGGCTGCGGATCTTCTTTACGATGGACATGAAGTCCATTGGTTTTCTCACACGCGCCTTCAAAACCCCAATACGCACGGTACGGGATGCACGCTTTCCTCGGCCATTGCCTGTAACCTGGCCAATGGTCTCTCACTGAAAGATAGTGTCGCTCAGGCGAAAAACTACCTTACCGGCGCGATTCGGGCTGGTTTATCGCTGGGTCATGGACGCGGGCCATTAAATCATATGTATAAAGACACGTCTCTCTAACATTTTTTTTACAATTTCGCAAAAAGGTGTTGAAAACCCTGTCAAAATATGATATTTTAAATATACCTGAGAAGCTGTATTTCTCAAATTATCAAATTTTTAGGAGAGGTGCTATATGGAAAAGTTTTTTCACCTAAAAGAAAACGGCACTACTGTCTCAAAGGAGATTACTGCGGGGTTGACGACATTTTTCGCGATGTCTTATATCATCGTTGTAAACCCGAGTATTCTCTCACAATCGGGCATGGAGTGGGGCGCGGTATTCCTGGCCACGATCATTGCCTCTATTATTGGTACCCTGGTCATGGGCCTTGTAGCAAATGTTCCTTACGCCCAGGCGCCTGGCATGGGTTTAAACGCCTTTTTCGTTTATACTGTATGCTTCACGCTGGGCTTTACCTGGCAGCAGGCTCTTTCGATGGTCTTCATCTGCGGTCTTCTGAATATTTTCATTACTGTCACGAAGATTCGTAAGTATATCATCAAGTCTATTCCTGTCAGCCTTCAGAATGCGATCGGCGGCGGTATTGGTATCTTTGTTGCGTACATCGGTCTTCTGAATGTAGGAATTATCGGCTTTGGCAGCGGCGTTCCCGCACTGGCTACACTGAACCAGCCTCAGTTTTGGGTATTCATCATCGGTCTGATCCTGACTGTTGTTCTGCTCGTTCTGAAGGTCAAGGGCGCGATTCTGATCGCGATCATTGCTACGACTCTGATCGGTATTCCTTTTGGCGTTACCTCTCCGCAGGAGACCACCAGTTTTACGGAAGCATGTCAGGCATTGCCGACTACCTTCCTCGCGATTTTCAAAGAAGGTGGTATTGGCAGTCTGTTTACGGATATATCCAAACTGCCGTTGGTTTTGATTACCATCTTCTCCTTCAGCATCTCTGATACATTTGATACAATCGGCACTTTCATTGGTACAGGACGCCGCAGCGGCATCTTCAGCGCAGAAGACGAAAAGGCCATGGAAACAAACGCGGGATTTCATTCCAAGTTGGATAAGGCACTTTTCGCGGACGCTACGGCTACTTCTATCGGCGCTCTGATCGGAACCTCCAATACGACCACGTTTGTAGAAAGCGCAGCCGGTATTGGCGCAGGAGGACGTACCGGCCTGACTTCCGTCGTCGTTGCGATCTGCTTTGCTCTTTCCGCGTTTCTTGCAACCTTTGTCAGTGCGGTTCCCTTCGCAGCCACAGCTCCCGCTCTGGTCGCTGTCGGCGTCATGATGATGTCCTCTTTCAAAGAGATTGACTGGGCTGATCTGAACGAGGCAGTTCCTGCATTCTTTGCCGGTATTTTCATGGCGCTGTGCTACAGCATCTCCTATGGTATCGCCGCTGGTTTTATCTTCTACTGTATCGTCAAGATCTTTACCGGCAAGGCCAAGGAGATTCATCCCATTCTCTGGGTTTGTACCGCGTTGTTTGTCTTGAATTTCGTATTGTTGGCATTACTATAATCATAATCTACCAAAAAACAGGGGAAGATACAGGAGTGTATGCTCTTGTATCTTCCCTCTCTTTTTGAAAAATCCGCCAGAAAGGATAAAAAAATGAAACAGGATCAATCGACCATCGGATACCTGCCGGAAGAACGCCCGGGATTTGTAAAACTTCTCCTGTACGCGATTCAGCAGGTGATCGTCATGTTTCCAGCAACGGTGACTGTGGCGCTCGTCACCGGATTTCAGGTATCTACCACCATCTTCGCCAGTGGACTCGCCACTCTCTGCTTTATTCTGATTACCGGCAAGAAGATCCCTCTATATTATGGCTCCAGT
>CALBGL010000069.1 GCA_937892735.1 uncultured Clostridia bacterium
AGTCTGGCTGAGAAATTGTTACATCGCTTCAAGATTAATGAGAAATCTGGGCGTTTTCTCATTAGTCTTCCCGGGGAATTATTACATCGCTTCAAGACCAATGAGAAATCTGGGAGGTTTCTCATTAGTCTTCCCGGGTAATTGTTACATCACTTCAAGACCAATGAGAAATCTGATATGCTCCCTTCTAAGTAAACAAGTTTTTATTATTTCACTTGTCTACCTAGAAGGGAGCATATCAATATTTCACATCTATTTTGCAATGGCTCCTTTCTGTCCCATACGTCAGCCAGATGATCCAGGCTTTGCTTCCGCCACCGTCGACCGAATAGTCCTATCCGCCTTCCTCTTATATGCTGCTGGCATAAGACCATATGGTGCCTTCCCATCCCGCAATCTTTGACTCATAGGTGCCGCTTCCATATCGAGATCGGAGATATGGGCAGTCTACTGCCATATTTCCTACAGGAATTTCCTCTCCTTGTACTAGGAATGGTTCTCCAAAACACAGATTACGATTCTTGGGAGACTCATAATCTACACATTCTTCTTTTACCTCTATGTAAGCGTGCTCCAACCGATCCATAAATGCTTCAAAACTGCCGTCTTCCCTCTTAGAACCACATTCTGTAATCCAACAATTCTCATTTCCTTGGCTGATGAGTTCCCGCATTGCATAGGCCCCCGTATCACAGAGCACATGGGGCTTCCAAGACCAGATCCCCACATAACTCTCTCCCACTCTGCCGAATGTCCAGTTGCCCCTATGCTGACATTCATCCAGCCTTCGTGTATCCAAATGACAATGCGTCATCCAGACATATGGATGCTGAACATGCTGCCAACGCACACACAGTGTGTTTCGGTACTGATACACCTGGGGGACGCTGGCCTGCCCTGCCCAATAGTCAGGACGCAGCCCGCTTCCTTCTCTCATCGTAAACGGAGCAGAAAAGAAAATAATGGTGTCCTTCGGCAACGTGACCTGCGCTACATGGAGATGTGCCTCGCAAGTCCCCACGTTATGATTCCGCACACTGGAGATCATATATTCCGGCGTTCTCATTGCAGTAAGATCCGCGTTTTGCTTTCCTGTATGATACAGTCCCGACTTATACCGAAAGTGTGTCTCTTCATAGTGGCTGGCAGCCTGCAGAATTCCCTCTGGCGGCTGATATCCGTCTACCGCGATCGCTATCGCGCCCGGCTCGATCTTCAGCGCAGCAGTATCCTCGCCAAACAACAGGTACAGAATCGATGCCGTCCCCTGCTGATACGGATTTCTCATGGGCAGATTATAGCTGCGGCCCCGGGGAGACGCTATAACGCCGTGATACTGATTCACTCCCAAATAAAACGCAATCAAATGGGTTAATTCCGTTGCCATGGTTCGGATGCTGAATTCTTCATAGGGAGCCATTTCCTGTAACGCCAGCAGCGGTCCCAGGGTGATCGGAATATAGGAGTCTGAATGAAACTCATTTAATCCAAAGCGAATCCGTTGACTTAACCACTCCATGAGATGCATGCGCCCCTTCATGCTGTGAAATACTCCATTCTGACCGCTGTTTGTGAAAAGATCCTGCGGAAACAGGAGACCCGCCAGGTATTCCAGCGTATGAAATCCCATACGATGATTCTCTGAATCAAACCACATCATACAGTCATTCGCTTCGTCCACCCAATACTTAAAGCCCAGCGCCGCTTGCCGAATGCGTTCTATATACGTCTCCGGCAGATGCGCCTCTCCTCGTTCCGCATACACAATCCGCAGAAGCGGCAATAATGTGAAATCCGCACAGTCATCCCGCCGATCGATGATCTGACACGCCTGGTCAATTTGCTCATAAGAAATGCGCTCATACTGCTCCAGCGCGTATCGCGCCCACAAAACATCCGCAATATCCCGTCCCTGCTTTTCTGGAATCAATGCCGCACATTTCTGTAAAAAAATCTGCCTGCGTTTTTCAAACTCTGCTTTTCCTGGCAACGGTTCAAATACATGGCAAATCGTCAACGGAAATTCCCTCTTGGCAATCTCCCGTTCTCCCATAAACCATCGAACGGTAACCGTATAGGATCCCGGTAATAACCCTTCCGAAATCAGGAAGCGTCCGCCGCCTTTCCCATCTATACACGGGCCATGCTGAAGCTGAATTTCCACGCGGGACCACGCTGCATCGTATGCCCCTACATGCAAGTATACCGGACTATTCTCTCCATATGTGTCCTCTTCCATACAGGTATGCTGGATACTATGTTCTATCTCCTGCCGTAGCGCACTGTCCATGCTGAAGGAGCATTCTGATTCCAGCGCCGCCTCCGAAGAAACCAATTCCAGGCACCATCCGACTTCTGCCATACGAGCTATGCGAGCAATCAAAAGTGTCAGCTGATTCTCTCCCTGTATCAACGGTACCTGAATCTGTACTGGCTTCTGCTCTCCTTCCAGTTCTCCATCCCATAACAACGTCCCGTTACACCATAAAGATCCCCAGGCAGACAGCCTGCTTCCCAGGCGGAGAACCACCTGCTGCGCCTCGTGACTGATCAATTGCTGGTGCGCCATGATACATCCCAGATGATTCGTGACAAAATATTGACCAAACCCCGTATACTTTTCCGGTGTATCCAGGTAGTACCACTGTGCCTCCGTTCCCTCTGGAAGAAGAACCGAATCATTCTCTCGAGGCGACGCCTCCGCCAATTCAGGCCCCATCTGCTTCAGAAACTCCGCCAATGCATCGCGGCCCACATCACATCTGGGATTCTCGAAAAAAGTCCTCTCATCTAATTTCCCCGACATATCCCTATTCACGGGACCGGCCACCAGCCACGGTTTCAAAACCTCGCCAGCTAAAAGCTTTCTGGAAATATGATTTTTCATACATGATCCCTCCTTTCGGATCCGTCTGTTCTGCCCTAACCATACCATACACGCTCCGGCTTGTCAATAAAAAGAAGCTGTGAGAAAATGATTTTTCATTTTCTCACAGCCCTCTCTTAGATCTGACGAATCCACTCGTCTATCATATTGTTGCCCCAAAACATACCTCGCATTGTCATTCGGATTTCTCCATTTTCTTCTGTCAAAAGCCCTTCCTCTTTCATGCGGTCTATCGATTCCGATAATACGGCACGCAAATCCTTCTTCAGGCGCGATGAATAGACATCCAGCCGCACTCGGCTCGTCTGCATGTCATAAATCATCTGATCCAGGATTCGATATTCCGGATGCACAATTCGCCCTCTGGAGCTGATCGGAATCTGTTCGGACAGAATCGGTACTGTGACCGCGTTATGATACAGATACTGCTCAATATTTCCTCCGGCTCCATGTCCCAATGCGATACAACTTCCTCCCGTATGACGAATCCGCATATAATCGTAGCGATCTCTGTGCTGACGCACCAGTTTCGTCAGTTCCAACGGTTCATAATCATCCTTCGCTAATTCCTCGCAGATCCTCGTAAAAAAAACATACTCTTTCGCTAGATCGGCCATATCCTTTCGCTGTTCTTCCGTTAAACGCGACGCCAGCGGTGTTTTCTCATGAATCATGAGTGAATAGAAACTGATACCAGCAAGATCCAGGGACCGGATCATCACGAGATCCTTTTCCAGTTCCTCCTCTGTTTGCCCCGGCAGGTTATATAACAGGTCAATTCCCGTATTGCCTATCCCTGCCTGTATGGCGTTCTCCACACGTCTTGCCGCGAATTCTCCGCTTCCGCGTCTGCCCAGCATCTTTCTTCTGTCGTCCTGAAAACTCTGTATGCCGATCGATAACCGATTGACACCGCCTTCCACGAGCACATCCAGCATCTCATCCGTCAATTCCGTGGCCGAAGATTCCACGCTGATCTCCGCATGTGGCGCGATTTGGAAGTTCTCTCGCAACGCATGCAGAATCACACGCATCTGCTCAGGCTTTAGCGCTGTTGGCGTGCCTCCGCCAAAATTGATCGCATCCACCGGCGCATCCATATACGGTAGCGGCGCTAAACGCTGAATCTCCTTTACGATGTATTCATGGTATTCTCGCCGTTTCAAAACATCGGGACGATGAAACGGGCAGAACGAACACACTTTATTGCAGAATGGAACATGCAGGTACACAACCCGCCGACTTACAGCCGGTCGGGTCAGTATCTCCTGCAAATAGACCTCCTTATCGACGACTTGCGTGTATCGTTCTTTTAATGCCCGAGACGCGTCGTGATGTGATTTATATCGAACTGTATACATCAGTTATGCTCCCTGGAAGGAAAATTCTGTATCAGGATACAAGATCTCCGTCAATTTCTGATAGGCCTCCGCAAAACGGCTATTCGGCTTATTATGGAACAATTCCTTCTCCAGATAATAGACCTGCCCATTCTGTACCGCTTTCAGGGACTGCCACACGGGATTATCGCCATATGTGGCTTCTACCATCTCCTGTCCTTCTTCTACCCCCGCATGGCACTGTACCAGAATGATGTCCGGATCGGCGGCGAATACGGTCTCCAGATTGATGTCCAAGCGTTCTGCCTCCGTCGTATTTTCCCATTGATCCACAATATTTACGGCATTCATCGCCGTGATCATTCCGCCTACGACGGTGTTCGATGTATTGGCCTGTAAGGACTCCGCACCGGCAAACATGCTGAACACCGAAGGCGTATCCTCCGCCGGGCACTCTGCTAAAACATCCACCACATCGTCTAATGCCTTCAACGCGATACTGTCCCACAGTTCCGGCTGTCCATTCAGGTTGCAAAATACTTTAAACCACTTGAGGTAGTCGGAAAAGTCATTGTAGCTCACCGCAATCACCGGAATGCCCGCCGATTCTGCCGGCGTCATGATGGTGGAATACCCGCTCATGGCGGTAGAACATATGATCAGATCCGGCTGCAGTGCCACGATGCTTTCCACGTCCCACTTCTTGCCGGAAGATGATGTCGCGACTACCTGCATGCCCTCGTCCTGAGTAATGTCTCTGCCGATATACTCCTCATACAGCGTTACCGAAGAATCTCCGCCAATACAGCCGATCACTTCGCCGCCCGCTTCATACCACAGCGTCGTAAAACTGGCATACAGATTCACGACCTTCTCCGGATTCTTCTTTATCGTGATCGGAGTGCTGCCATCTCCCGACGCATCCGTGAACGTGACCGAATCCTCATCGACGATGACTTCACTCGCTTTTTCCAGGAATGTCTCTTTCATCTCTTCTTTCCAGGCGTCATCTTTTGCTGTCATTTTTTCTTCCGCGGCAGAATCATCGGCTGTCGAACTCTCTTCCCCCGCCGATGACTCCTCTACCACACTCGATTCTGCCAGAGACTCCCCCTGACTACTGTTCACATCCCCTGCGCAGCCCGCGAAGGCCGTCACACACATCATCACACTCAACATCCAAACTGCAAATCGTTTCATATTTTTTCTTCCTTTCTATCTTACAGATACCATTCTGGATCGAACCGGAATAAAGAAGGGGCAATGGTGGGCCTCGTCCTGAAACACCCTCGCCTCGATCCGAAAAATGGATAATAGATTTTCTTCTGTCAGAACCTGCCCTGGATCTCCCTGTGCGTGCAGACCGCGATCTTTGATCGCATACAACCGATCCGAATATCGTGCCGCTAGGTTCAGATCATGCAATACCATGATGATCGTGATTCCCAATTCCCGATTCAACTTCCGGACTAACTCCAGAACTTCCACCTGATAGCTGATATCCAAATATGTGGTCGGTTCATCTAAAACAAGAATTTCCGGTTCCTGACAAATGGTCATGGCAATCCAGGCTCGCTGCCGCTCTCCTCCGGAGAGTGTGGATAGTATCTGGTTTTGCAGCGATTCTAATCCCGTTAAGGATAGGGCTTTATCTATGACCTCCCCATCCCGCGCCGTCAACCCCCTGCCAAACTTCGAATGCGGATATCGGCCATAGGATACCAGCGTCCGTACATCAATATCCGGCGGCGATGTATGTACTTGAGCCAGATACGCGATTTTCTGCGCCAGTATTTTAGGAGGATACTGACTCAGCTTTTTATCCTGATAGATGATCTGTCCATTCCTAGGAGTCACCGCCTTGGAAATCGTTTTCAGCAAACTGGATTTTCCGCAGCCATTTTGTCCGATGATGGTGACCACTTTTCCTTTGGGAAATTCCAGGTCGAGATTCTGGATCACCATCCTTTTCCCATATCCCACGGATATGTTTTTAAATCCAAAATACATAGATTACCTCATTCTTTCTGTCTCGTCCGCAACAAATATAAAAAGAACGGCGCGCCAATAAATGCGAGTATAATACTGACCGGAATCTCTCCCGGCGGCATAATGACCCTTCCCACGGTGTCGCAAACCGTCACCAATGTAAAGCCTAACAAGGTAGAAGCCGGGAATAAATACTTATAATCCGATCCTACCAGCAGTCTTGCGATATGCGGCACCACCAGACCCACAAAGCTGATCAGCCCTGCCACCGAAATCGCCGCGCCGGACAACAGAGAAGAAACTACGATCAAGAAAAATCGAAACCTTTCTGTTCGCAGCCCTAATGAATTGGCGGTTTCATCTCCCAGCATCAGGATATTCATCTTCGCTGGCAAAAACGCGCAAACCAGAATTCCTGTCAGCGCATAGGGAAACATCATCGTCAGACTGTCCCATCCCGTACCATTCAGTCCGCCTACCAAAAATCCAGAGGCATTCCCCAGCGCATCGGCAAAGAACGTCTTGATGATATCATTAAAGGCTCCGAAAAGTGCGGACACTGCCATGCCCGATAGAATCATCTTGACCGGACTCACGCCCTTTTGATAAGCCAGCGCGTAGATCAGCATTGTCGTGACAAACGCGCCCACGATGGATCCGATCGGAAGCAGATCATAATAGCTGGGAAAAACAACCAGGACCAGATACCCGACGAAACTCGCGCCACTGGTGACGCCAATGGTGGATGGGGATGCCATCGTATTGCGCATGACTCCCTGCAGGATACAGCCTGCCAGAGACAAGCAGACTCCGACCAGCCCACCTGCTAGAATCCTCGGAAAGCGAATATTCCAGATGAGCAGGCGCGCTGTGCTGTCATCCGCTATAAACAAGGCTGTAAAGACCTCTTCCAGAGAAAAGGAAACGGTGCCAATCCCGACGCAGACGAAAACAGAAAATACGGCCATGACTCCAAAGATGAAAATCACAAGCAATTTACGGGGATAGATCCTTCTTCCAGAAGCTGCTGTTGCCTGCATATTTATGATTCCGCCAGGAACTGACGTACCGCTTCCCTGGCCGCGTCCAGCTCCTGCTCGTTCGGATGTCCCAAAGACTCCTTTTGCCGCTCGAATCTCTCCTGGGAAAGATGCCCCTTCTGTCCCTCTGGAATACGCAGTCTTCTCGCCGTACGCCGTAAATCAATGCTGCCACGGCACAGATAATGTCCTAGCAGCATATTATTCGCATTCGCCAGCTCACACACCCTTCGATATACGTCCTGTCCATGCTTAGACTCTCTCTCGGCCCCCAGTGTGCCGATCAGAATCAATCGTTTCCCCTGCATACGCTGAATCAACGCTATCGTATCATCATCCGCCGTACCGTGATTGCACCAATAGGACAAAATAAACGTATCGAATCGTTCTATGACCTCGTCATTCACATAACGAATATTATACGGCCCCACGTGATCCGGTACAGCGTCTGCTATTGCAGCCGCTAACTTATACGCATTTCCCGTAATCGTAGAAAAAATAATCGGAATTGTGCGCATTGTTCCTCTCCTCCCTTTAAGTTAGTTTAAGCTAACTATTTTATTTTTATATGGCAGCTTTCGGCCGCCATATAAAGTTAGCTATTGCTAACCTTCATATTTATATCATATCTGCTTCTTCTCGTCAAGCTTTTCTTTCCATTTTTGCAAAAAAGAATCCAAAACTCGAGATTCGGATTCTTTTTACACATATTATGCTTTTCTTGTTTTCTTTTCCAACCTCTGATACATCAAAATCATCAGCACCAGAATGACCAATAAATATACGGGAAATAACGCTGCGGAAATATGGTTTGCAATCAAGCCAAATAGCGGGGGAAGCAACAGGGAACCCACATACGCGCAGGCCATCTGCACACCGATCACCGCTTGTGATTTTTCTTCTCCAAAATGCACCGGTGTAGAATGAATAATACAAGGATAGATCGGCGCGCATCCCAGTCCGACCAAAATCAACCCTGCCATGGCGATCCTATCCGGTCCAGGCAAGAAAAGAGCGGCCACACCCACGGCAATGATCCCCTGTCCCATTCGAATCATCTGCGTATCATTCAGTTTAAAGGTGATAAAACCACAGACTGCGCGTCCCAGCGTAATCCCAAGATAAAACATACTGGCCAGACTGGCCGTTGTATCCGCGCTGATCCCTTTCTGCAACGTCAAAAAGCTACTGGCCCAAAGCCCCGCTGTCTGCTCAATGCCGCAGTAACAGAAGAAACACAGCATGATTTCTTTCGCTCCCGGAATCTGAAAGATTTCCCGCAAAGATAATGCCTTTCCTGGTTTCGTTTCTTTTCTCTCTACCCGGATATACTGCCCTTTCCATAAAGGCAGGCTGATGAACAGAATGGCTGTCAAAGCTATCTGCAGGAACGCCACATAACGAAAACCGCTGTTCCATCCTGCTCCTCCGGTCAGAGCATATCCCATGATATAGGGTCCTGCTGTAGCGCCAATTCCCCACATGCAATGCAGCCAGCTCATATGACGGCTCTTATAATGCAAAGCGACGTAATTATTCAGCGAGGCATCCACACTGCCTGCTCCCAAACCATAGGGAATGGCCCATAGACAGAGCCCCCAGAAAGAATGCGTGAAGGAAAAGCCAAACAGAGCGATGGCCGTACAGGCCACACTGAAGGCTGTCACCTTTCCTGTCCCCAGTTTCCGAGTCAATCGGTCGCTTTGCAGACTGGAAACAATCGTTCCTAAGGATATGATCATGGAGATCGCCCCCATATAGGAGACTGGTACGCCAAACTCCGGATACATCGTGGGCCAGGCCGATCCTAATAGCGCGTCCGGCAGTCCCAGACTGATAAACGAAAGATAGATGATTGCTAAAAGCAGGTGTAACATAAGAGCGCTCCTTTATTTTTCTACAAATGCTGTTTTTCTCGCCATCTCTCTCAATGGGGGATGATCTGGATCTATCCCTAATCGTTTCGCTATGTAAAATGGCAATATCTGAACTGCTATACTCTGCAAAATGGGTTCGCTGACCTTCTTATTTCCGGGCACTATGATGTGGGGACAATACAGCCCCTGTTTTTGCAGAGTCTCCCATGTCTGTCGGTTACTAATCACGACGACTCGTCGTTCTAGTTGATCCTGCGCTATCCGAACCACTTCTCCGACCCGCGTAAGCAAAGGAGATTCTTCACAGCAAAAGATCGTATATCTTCCCGGTGCAGGTGCAACGGTTTCCGTATGGGCAAACTCCTCTATCTGATAGAGATTCGCTTCCCACCGCAACACTTCTTTATATTTAGCTCTTCCCATATATGCCGTAGAGATGTTCCTCCCATAAGTCACAAAAGTGACCCCTGTCGATTCTGTACAGGCATCTGTTAAAATTTTCCAATGTTCTTTTTGTTTTAGCAATTCTTCTACCTGATCTCCTAAAAAAGCTG
>CALBGL010000070.1 GCA_937892735.1 uncultured Clostridia bacterium
AATGGTCGAATCATTGATTGTGTCCATCATGTGGGACAGGATATGAGTCATTTCCGGATGGTGCTGCCAGGATTGCCTTATGAAGCGCCTTCGCACAATCAGCGAGCGAATCCATTGCTGATGGAGACGATGGACTGCTTTGCGGCAGTCTGGCAGAACTGCCACGCGCCCATTGGAAAGGGAATGTATCAAGTCTTTAACGGTATCAGCCCCTTTGCGGCATCCGAAATCTGTTTTCGCGCCGGCTTATCGGAAAAAGCTTCCTTCGAGGACCTGACACAGGAAGAGCGAGAACACCTTTATCAGGCTTTCACTCAGTTATTCCGCGAAATGCGGGAGAAGTCAGCGCATCCTGAGATTTTCCTCGATGGAGATCGTATGCGTGAATACAGCATGGTGGCGAGCCGTCTCATGGCGGAAGTAGAGCGGAAAACATTTGATACGCCCTCTGCCCTATTGGATGTATATTATGTGCGTCAGGATACCAAGAATCGCCTGCGACAGAAGGCACAGGATCTTCATAAGCTGGTGATGACGCATCTGGATCGAGCCAGGAGGAAGTACGATCTGCAGCAGAAGCAGATGCAGGATACCCAGGGACGCGAAAAGTATCAGCGCATGGGTGACCTGATTACCGCCAATATTTATCGGATCCAGATGGGAGAACGCAGGCTTATAGCGGAGGATTTCTATCAGGATCCACCCGTGGAAGTAGAGATTGCGCTGAAAGAAAAGCTGACGCCGGCGCAAAACGCGCAGAAATACTACGCAAGATACAACAAGCTGAAGCGTACAGAAGAGGCGCTGACAGAGCAACTGCAGCAGACGGAAGAGGAGATCCAGTACCTGGAAAGTCTGCTGACGGCTATGGAGATGGCGGACTGCGAAAAGGATTTAGAGGACATTCGTCTGGAACTTTACGAGACAGGATATGTACGCAAGAACCGCCAGAAACGCAAGAATCTGTCGGCGAGTAAGCCTCTTACCACGAGGACATCCGAGGGACTCGAGGTCATGGTGGGAAAAAACAACATCCAGAATGATCAGTTAACCTTTAAGATGGCATCCCCCTTTGATCTTTGGTTCCACGTAAAAGATATTCCCGGATCGCATACCGTCTTGTTTTGTAGCGGTAAGGAATACGGAAAAGATTATACTGAGCAGAGCATTTTAGAGGCAGCGCAGATTGCCGCAGGGCATTCCAGAGCTTCACAGAGTAGTCGCGTCCCCGTAGATTATGCGGAACGACGCTATGTAAAAAAGCCCTCCGGATCGAAACCCGGCTTCGTGATTTACACACATCAGAAAACGCTTTTTGTAGAACCGCAAAGCAGTGAGTCTACTTTATGATAAGAATATTCCCCAAGTCTGAAACGACGAGAGGGAATATTCTTTTTTGCGTGTATAAAGAGTGCGGTTAAAAGAAAAAAGATGTACGCAATTATGAAAAATTGCATATGCGTATAGAAAGTTTGCTAAAGGAATGAAGCAACGCCTTTGAGAGAAGAATTATACGCCGCTCTGCGATTTCTGAAGATGAAAAATAGATCCAACGCATAAAAATATTCTTAAAGGAACGAAGTGGGCTGCGGGAGGAAGTTTTATACGCCGTCTCTTCGATTCCTGAAGAGGAAAGGTAGATTCAGCGTATAAAGAAGTTCTTAAAAAAACGAAGTGACGCTGCGGAAGAAAGTTTTATACGCCATCTCTTCGATTCTTGAAGCTGAGAAGTAAATTCAGCGTATAAAAAGGTTCTCAAGAGAACGAAGTAGCGTCGCGGAAGAAAACTTTATACGCCACCTCTTCGGTTCCTGAAGAGGAAAGGTAGATTCAGCGTGTAAAAAAAGTTCTTAAAAGAACGAAGTAACGTCGCGGGAGGAAGTTTTATACGCCATCTCTTTGATTTCTGAAGAGGAAAGGTAGATTCAGCGTATAAAGAAGTTCTTAAAGGAACGAAGTGGGCTGCGGAAGGAAGTTTTATACGCCGTCTCTTCGATTTCTGAAGAGGAAAGGTAGATTCAGCGTATAAAGAAGTTCTTAAAAGAATGAAGTGACGCTGCGGAAGAAAGTTTTATACGCCATTTCTTCGATTCCTGAAGAGGAAAGGTAGATTCAGCGTATAAAGAAGTTCTCAAAAGAACGAAGTAGCGTCGCGGGAGGAAGTTTTATACGCCATCTCTTCGATTCTTGAAATAGAAAAGTAGATTCAGCGTATAAAGAAGTTCTCAAAAGAACGAAGTGACACTACGGAAGAAAGTTTTATATGCCATCTCTTCGATTCCTGAAGTTGAAAAGTAGATTCAGCGTATAAAAAGATCTCAAAAGAACAAAGCCCAACATGCAGTTCCGATAAATCGGGCTTGGACTTGCTTTTTGAGAATAGTATGATATGATAAGAGTATAGGATGCAGTATGGATCTGCAATAAAGAGAGGAAGTTGTATGATGAAGGATTTTGGAGTCATGCCCTATCTGTTCCCGATGCCGACATACATGATTGGAACTTATAATGAAGACGATACGGTGGATGTAATGATGATGGCCTGGGGCGGAATTTGCGCGGAGGATATGGTCGCATTGAATCTGGAAGCGGCACATAAAACGGTGGCGAATTTGAAAGCGAGAAAGGGATTCACGCTTGCGGTTCCGGGTGTGGATACGCTGAAAGAGTCCGATTTCTTTGGTATTGCCAGCTCTAACAAGATGGACGATAAGTTTGAGCGCAGTGGGTTGCATGCTGTTAAGAGTGAAAGGGTGGATGCACCTATTATTACAGAGTACCCCTTGACGCTGGAGTGTGAAGTAGTAGAGATGCAGGATCAACCGTATGGATTGCGTGTTCTGGGCAGAATCGTCAATGTGCTGGCAGATGAGAAAGTATTGGATGATGCAGAGAAGATTGATGCGGGGAAGTTGCAGGCATTTGCGTTTGACCAGATGCGGAATGGATATTATGCGATCGGAGAAAAGATTGGAAAGGCATGGCATAGCGGCGCAGAGCTGATGAAGAAATAAAGCGCGATAAAGAGGTCAAAGGAAAAGGCTTAGCTTGACAAAATGAAAAAGTGCGTGCTATAATAGGCGTGGCATGACATCTTTCTAGATCGCAGAAACCGTGCCACGCCGTGAGATTGCCGCTAAAGAGCGCCAATCCACAATCGTAGTGAGTAAAGGAGTGGGAGGATGAAGAATATTTCTTGCTAATGTTGAGGTAACTCTGTACAGGAAGAGAGCGAGGAGGTTCTTTTGTTGTACGCTTTAGCAGGAAAGTATTCCCATCGTCCCGCAGTAATATGTCTTTTTTGTATACTTGACGAAAAAATCCCGGGAATCGCTTTCCTGGGATTTTTTCGTCAGGAGGGAAAGATATGTCTAAGATAGACGTGACGGATTTGACCTTTGCATATGAGGGAAGCTGCGATACTATATTTGAGCATGTTTCATTTCAGCTGGACACGGATTGGAAAACGGGTTTCACAGGACGGAATGGACGAGGAAAAACCACGTTTTTGCGCCTTTTGCAGGGGAAGTATTCCTATCAGGGAAGAATCAGTGCCAGCGTAAAGTTCGATTATTTTCCGTTTCCGGTGGATGGCCCATGGGAGCTGACACAGGATGTGATCGAGACGCTCCTTCCGGATCTACCGGTCTGGAAGGTCCGGAAAGAGTTAGCGCAGCTGCGGCTCGAGGAAGAGGTACTGTACCGGTCCTTCGGAACGTTGTCACAGGGAGAACAGACGAAGGTACTGTTGGCGGTTTTATTCCTACGGGAGAATCATTTTCTGCTCATAGACGAGCCCACAAATCATTTGGATATGCAGGCTAGACAGGAAGTCGCAGAATATTTGCAGAAGAAAAAGGGATTTATTCTCGTTTCTCATGACAGAGCCTTCATGGATCGATGCGTGGATCACATGCTAGCGTTGAATCGTACGGACATTCAGGTACAGAAGGGTAATTTTAGCAGTTGGTATCAGAACAAACAGAGACAGGACGAGTGGGAAGAGGCTGAGAATGAGCGTGTGAAAAAAGAAATTCGTCATTTGGAAGAGGCATCTAGGAGAACGTCGGGCTGGTCAGATCGAAAAGAGAAAGAGAAGAGCGGCGCTGCGGATCGAGGGTATGTGGGTCACCGTGCCGCGAAAATGATGAAACGGAGCAAGAGCCTGGAACGACGACAAAATGAACAGATGGAGCGTAGGAAATCACTTTTACAGAACGTGGAGACGGCCGAGGATTTGAAGATCCATGGAGAAAGATATCATAGTCAGAAGCTGATAGAGGGAGAGAATCTGACGATCTGCTACGATGGGAGAGAGATCTGTAGTCCATTGAATTTTGTGGTGGAACAGGGAGAACAGACGCTTTTACAGGGAAGGAATGGCTGCGGAAAGAGCAGTCTGATTCGTTTGATTCTGGGAGAACCCATCGAATATAAAGGAACGCTGCATGTTGCCAGTGGGTTGTGCGTCTCATATGTATCCCAGGATACGTCGTTTCTTCATGGAGATTTGAGAGAGCTGATCCGTAGAGAAGAGCTGGACGAGAGCCTGATGAAGGCAATTCTTCGCAAGCTGGATTTTTCTCGGCTTCAGTTTGAGAAGACGATGGAATCCTATAGTGAAGGGCAGAAGAAAAAAGTGCTGTTAGCTAGAAGCTTGTGCCAGCGTGCTCATCTGTATATCTGGGACGAACCGCTCAATTATATTGATGTGGATTCACGGATCCAATTAGAACGACTTTTAACAGAGTATCGGCCCACAATGCTTCTGGTGGAGCATGATCAGGCTTTTGCGGAACGTGTGGCTACGAGGGAGATTCGGATGATGACATGATGTCCTCTGAAAACGCCGCGGTGTTGAAATATCGCGGCGTTTTTTCAAAAAAGCCACATACAAATTGTTTTTTTCTGCGAAATCGTGTATAATGAATATAGACGGTTATGGAAAAAAAGATACAAAGGAGGAATGAACGTGAGCGAAATAAACTTAGATATGAATACCCTTTTAGAAAATGAGCGGACACTATACAAAGACAGTACGTATGAGTTAATCTCACAGGTGGCGTATCTGATCGGCGTACCCAAACGAATTTTTGAGAATGAACATGAATCACCGGAACTTGCCGTATTTCGGAAAATGGATCGGGATCGAAGTGCAAAGATCATTAGAAATTTATGTATGATTCGGACTGCAATCGAACGGAATTATAAAAATATAAAGGAGAAAATGAAAAACGAATATTGCAGTATACTGATGATGCCGGAGTATGTGCCTGCAGAGAGTATTCAGCAATTAAGTGAAGAGAAGATTCAAATTATTCATAGATCAAGTTATCATCCAAATCATTATATTATTGAAATCAATAGACTCATATCCGACAGAATCAACAATTGTAAAGGATTATTCCCGTTATGGATCAATTGACAATATATCAGAGAACTTTTTATTATGCCGGATGGCTTTACGGAAAATGGAATCAAAGCGGCTGCCAGTCAATATTATGCGAATCGGGGAATGTATCCGTACCAGATGTATATCAACTGGACGCCGCAGGACGAGGGGAATATTCTATATAACGATAAAAAATTTGTGACGTTATTATATCGCTGGCATGATGATTATTTTTCTGATTACAGTAAAGTGTCCGATGCGGGCGACTATGTGAAAGAGAATGTTTACGATTTTATCGGAGAGAGCAGTAAGACGGTGGTAGTCGTGGACTGCGAGAATTCGGATCCCTACAAGCTCTGTGCTACCATGCGGGGATTGGATGACGAATATCTGCAAAAGATTCAGAAGATCATACTGTTTGACGATGTGCATACGACTTCTGCCTGGGAGATCCTGGAGGACTATGTGCAAATCCCGGTGGAACATCTTGTGATCGAGCGGGTAAAACGAGATAAATCCCTGGTGGATATACGATTGACCGCACGGGCCTGTCAAGAGCATTATCAAAACGAAGTAGACTCTTTCATTATCGTATCCAGTGATTCGGACTATTGGGGACTCATTTCGTCTCTGCCTGACGCGCGGTTTTTGGTGATGCTGGAACGGGAGAAGTGTGGTTCAGATATCAAAGGAGCATTGGTGGAGTCGGGTATTTTTTACTGCTATATTGACGATTTCTATTCGGGAAGAACCTCGGATATTATGCGAAGCGCGCTGTTCCGAGAGATGCAGGAATACCTAGAACGGTCTTTGCATTTAAATGCACGGGAGATGTTCGAAGAGGCGCTTCTTGCTACCAGAATCCATATGACAGCGGCAGAGAGACGGCAGTTTTATGATAAGCATATCCGACAGATGCGGCTAGTATTGGATGAGGAAGGAAACGCCAGAATTGAGCTGAAAAAATAACAGCCGGTGAGGGAAAAGCGTGGAATTGGTCTTGCTTTTCCTAGGGGGATCGGGTATAATATTTATGTATGTGTAAAAAGAAAGAAGGTGTACCCGTGATCCGTAGTATGACAGGCTTCGGACGGGGAGAGGTAAGCCAGGATGGAAAAAGATTCATCGTGGAGTTAAAAACGGTGAATCATCGGTTCTTTGAACCGAATATCCGACTCAGCAGAAAGATCGCAGTTTTTGAGAAAGATCTGCGAGGGCTATTGGCGAGTCATATCTCCCGGGGAAAAGTAGATGTATATGTAACCTGCGAGTTTGATAAGGGAGAGACACGGCTGCAGGTTCATGAGGATATGCTGGAGACGTATCTGCGTGTGCTCAGGGATTTGGGCCAGCGGTATCAGATGAAGGATGATCTGGGAATTAGCAGCATTCTAGAACTGCCGGATGTAATGGAGTATATAGACGTTCCCATGGATCAGGAGGCCGTATGGCCGCTGCTTGAGGAAGCGGCGCGCGCCGCGCTGAAACAGCTGAACACAATGCGGGAAGCCGAAGGACAGCGTATGCAAACAGATCTTCTGGCAAAGGCGGATCATATGGAGGAAATCGTGGAGAGTCTTATAGAGCATGGTCCGCAGATGGAACAGGAATATAGAGAAAGACTGCTTCGGAAAGTTCAGGAACTGACAGAGGGGCGTATTACTTTGGATGCCGGAATATTGGAGACAGAAGTCGTCTTATTTGCCGATAAGAGCTGCATTGACGAGGAATTGGTGCGGCTCAGAAGTCACATTGAACAGCTACGGACGCTGTTATCGACAGAAGAGCCTGTGGGTAGACCATTGGATTTTCTAATGCAGGAATTCAACCGAGAGGCCAATACCATTGCTTCGAAAGCAGGAGATCTTGCGGTGACGCAGAAGGCGCTGGATTTGAAGAAAGAGATTGAAAAGATACGAGAGCAGATTCAGAATATCGAATAGGAGGGGCTCATGCAGCTGATTCATGTGGGATACGGCAGTATCGTGAACGCAGATCGGGTGATCGCTATCCTCGGGGCAGATTCTGCGCCGATTAAGCGGGCGATTCAAGAGGCGCGGGATAGCGGGCGGCTGATCGACGCCACCTATGGACGCAAGACAAGATCCGTTTTAGTAATGGACAGCGGGCACCTGCTGCTGTCCGCTCTTCAATCGGAGACAGTGGCAGCGCGGACCGGATCGAAGATGTCGGGAGAGAGCATCTCTCTAGAGACGGAAGATATACAAAAGGAGGAAACATGAGCGATAAGGGTGTTTTGGTCGTGATTTCCGGCTTTTCCGGAGCGGGAAAGGGGACCGTGGTCAAGAGATTGGTGGAGAGTGGTCATTTTAGCCTCTCGATTTCGGCCACCACTCGCGCGCCCAGGCCAGGGGAGCAGGATGGAAGAGAATATTTCTTTCTGAGCCAGCAGGCATTTCAGCAGAGAATTCAGGAGGGACGATTCCTGGAGTGGGCGGAATTCTCTGGTAATCTATACGGAACGCCGAAGGACTATGTGTTGGAACAGATGAAACAGGGGCGTGATGTGATTCTGGAGATCGAAGCGCAGGGTGCGCTGCAGGTGAAGGAGCAGTACGCGGACGCGGGTCTGATTTTTTTGGCGGCGCCATCCATGTCAGAACTTAAAGAACGTCTTACGAGACGGGGAACAGAGAGCGCGGAACAGGTGGAGCGCAGGCTTCGGCAGGCAGTGGGTGAGATCGAGCAGATGCATCGATACGATTTTATTGTGGTTAATGACGTAGTGGAGAGCTGTGTAGCGCGAGTGCAGGGGATTATCGATTTGCTGCATGAGCGTTCTTGTCAGAAAGAAGAGTTGATCGAGAGTCTGAGGGAAGAGGCCAAACAACTAGGATTATCATAATTGAAAAGGAAGGAAGAAAAGAAATGTTACATCCGTCTTATAGTGAATTGATTGAAAAGGTGAACGAGGTGAATCGTTCCAAGGGCTTGTCGCCGATTAACTCGCGGTATAGCGTAGTGATCGCGGCGGCTCGCAGGGCGCGGGCGATCATCGCGGGAGATAAGCCTATGGTGGAAGCCAGGGATTCGGAACTGGGAGTGTTGTCCCGTGTTGTGGATGAGATGGACGCGGGAAAGATCGCGATCTATGTGGATGAGCAGGATAATTCCCGCGAGCATATGAAATATGATGACATGGCGGTTGTGGATTTCAGCCGTGACATGGAGGATGAAGAGTAAGTGGCCTATGCCCAGATCATTGTAAAGCTGTACAGAAGAGAGCAGGATCGAATTTATACCTATGAGATTCCACAGGGCATGTGTCTCTCAGTAGGGATGATGGTACAGGTGCCCTTTGGCGGCGGAAATCGGCTGATCGAAGGGTTTGTATTGGAAACTACGGAGACGACGACGTACCCATCGAAAAAGATCAAACCGATAGCGCGGGTTATGGGGCAAGAGCCAGTATTTGGGGAACGGGAGCTTTCGCTGGCCCGTTGGATGCAGCGGCGTTATTATGCTTCGCTGTCAGCCTGTCTGGCGCTATTCGTTCCCAGGGATCCGGATCGGATGGTGGAGAAGAAGAGACGTGTGGAATTGCTGCGGCCTCTGACAGATCAGACCGGCAGGTTGGGAGAGCATCAGCGGCGGTTTCTTGCGCTTCTGGGAGAGCATCCGCAGTGGACTTTGTCCCAATGCATGCAAGAAGCCAGGCTGGGAAGTGCATCTCTGCATTCCTTAGAGGAGAGAGGATGGATTCGATGCTGGGAAGAGCCGGAGGGGTTTCCTGCGGCTTCTGTTATTTTTCAGAAGAAATCTTCGGTTTCGCTGCATCCGGAGCAGCGGCAGGCGGTTGACGCGGTCAACCGTGCGATTCATGAAAGTGTTTCGCGGGTGTTTTTATTGTATGGCATTACGGGAAGCGGCAAGACAGAAGTCTATATGAGCTGTATTGAGCAAGCTCTCGCACAGGGGCAGGACGCTTTCCTGCTTGTGCCGGAAATCAGTCTGACACCGCAGCTTGTGGAACGTCTGCGAAGTCGGTTTGGGGATCTGGTGGCTGTGCTGCATAGCCGTATGAATGATACAGAACGTTCTCGGCAATGGCGGAAGATCCAGACGGGCGGGGCTCGTGTCGTGGCGGGTCCACGGTCGGCCCTGTTTGCGCCGCTTAAGAATCCGGGCCTGATCGTATTGGATGAGGAGCATGAAGCGAGCTATAAGTCCGATATGCAGCCGCGGTTTCATGCGGTAGAGGTAGCGAGAGAGATGGCCAGGCGAGGAGGATTTCCCTTGGTACTAGGGTCTGCGACACCTTCGGTAGAGAGTTACTGGCGAGCTGCTAGAGGGGACTATCAATTATTGAGGCTGACGCATCGCGCGGTGGCCGAGGCACGTCCGCCCAGCATGCAGATGGTGGACATGCGGAAAGAACTCGCATTCGGCAATCTGAGTATCTTCAGCCAGGAGTTAGCGGATGCCATAGAAGAGAATCTGTTGAGGCGGGAACAGGTGATCTTGTTTTTGAACCGCCGGGGACATTCCTCTTTTGTGAGTTGCAGAAAGTGCGGCTTTGTGTTGCGCTGTCCGGCTTGTTATCTGCCCTATACGTATCATAAAGATACTCACAGGATGATCTGTCATCACTGTGGAAGGCAGGCGCCAGAGGTGAGCCGGTGTCCACAGTGCGGATCCGCCTATGTAAAGTACTTTGGAATCGGAACCCAGCGTGTGGAGGAAGAAGTGGCCAGACGCTTCTCAGGAGCGAGGATCCTGCGGATGGATGCCAATACCACGAGTACAAAGAATGCGTTTCAGGAGATTTACGAGAAGATTCGCGATTACCAGGCGGATATTATCATCGGAACACAGATGATCGCTAAAGGCATAGATATGCCGCGGGTGACGCTGGTAGGCGTACTGGCGGCGGATATGACGCTGTTTTATCCGGATTATCATAGTACCGAACGCACTTATCAGCTGTTGACGCAGGTGGCCGGCCGCGCGGGGCGGGGAGATCGTCCGGGCCGGGTATTGATTCAGACATATGATCCAGACCATTATGTGCTGCGCAGCGTAGTGAATCAGGATGACGCAGGGTTTTACAGACAGGAACTCTCTGCTCGCAAGTTGATGGGATGTCCGCCCTATTCTCACCTCCTGCAGATCCTGCTTTCCGCGAGAGACGAGGAGAAGGTGAAGGACGGGGCAGCGCATCTGAAACGAATCATGGAGTATTACGGAAGAGGAAGAACCTATACGCTTCTGGGCCCAACACCGGCAGAATTGGGACGTATTGACAATGTATTTCGATGGAAGCTTTTGGTCAGCCATCCAGAGGAAGAGAAGCTGATTGCCTATTGTAATTACTGTTTGGATCGATTTCAAGAGCAAAATCATCAGGTCAAAGTTGCAGCGGACCTGAATCCGGTGCACATGTTTTAAGAAAGGAAGAGCAAGATGGCATTACGAAGTATTCGAGTCGAAGGAGATCCGGATCTGCTGAAAAAATCCAGACCCGTGGAGAAATTTGATCACAGGCTTGAGATGTTGATAGAAGATATGTTTGATACGATGTATGACGCAGAGGGGTGCGGACTGGCGGCTGTACAGGTGGGAGTCCTGCGCCGAGTAGTTGTTATTGATACGGGAGAAAAGGGGGAAAGGCTGGTGCTGATTAACCCCCAGATCGTTGCCGCAGAAGGAGAGGAACATGAGGCAGAGGGCTGTTTGAGTATTCCTGGAAAGCGAGGGATTGTTTGCCGTCCTGCTAAGGTGACGGTCAAAGCGCTGAATGAAAAGGGAGAAGAATATACGCGTACGGGGACAGGACTTCTGGCGCGAGCAATGTGCCATGAGATCGATCATCTGGACGGCATCCTGTACTCTCAGAAGGTAGAAAAATGGCTGGCGCCGGGGGAAGCGTGATGAGAATCGTATTCATGGGAACGCCGGAGTTCGCGGCGTCCTGTTTGAGAGGTGTTCTGGAAGCGGGTTACGAGGTTGCGGCAGTCTATACGCAGCCGGATCGGCCGAAAGGCCGTAAGGGAGAACTCTGCGCGTCGCCGGTGAAAGAACTTGCGCTGTCCGAGGGGATTCCTGTTTATCAGCCAGAGAGAATCCGCCGTAAGGCGGAGGTGGAGACGCTGAGGAACCTGCGGCCGGATCTGATTTTGGTAGCGGCGTATGGACAGATCCTCAGCAAGGCGATTCTGGACATGGCGCCCTGTATCAATGCGCATGCATCGTTGCTGCCCCATTATCGTGGCTCGTCGCCGATTCAGCGGGCGATCGCCGCGGGAGACGCCGTGACGGGTGTGACGGCGATGCGTATGAATGAGGGTGTGGATACGGGCAATATAATCTTTACCAGGGAAGTGCCGATTACGGATCAGGACACGGGGGATTCTCTCGAAGAGAAGCTGGCGCAGGCAGGAGCCGAGGCGCTTGTCGCGGTTCTGAAAGCCCGGGAAGCCGGAGACGACTTAGTAGGTACCCCACAGGATGAGAGTCAGGCGACGCATGCGCCCATGCTCAGCCGAGAAGACGGCAAGATGGACTGGAACCTTTCTGCCCGGCAGATGGATCAGGCGGTCCGTGCGTTTACCAGCTGGCCTTCCTCGTATACGCTCTGGAAGGGAAAAACGCTAAAGGTGCAGGCAGCGCGGGTATTTCGGGAGACAGGGCGGCCGGGAGGGCATCCCAATGGAACTGTATTCAGCCGGGAAGAGGCCGCGGCTTTGGGCGCTAAGCCGGACCGGCAGATTCTGGTACAGACCGGAGAGGGTATCCTGGAATTATGTCAGCTTCAGTTGCCTGGGAAAAAAACTTTGTCTGCGGACGTATTTTTAAGAGGATGTCCGCTTTGGGGAGAAAGGCTGGGAGAGGATGAAGATCCGGGCGTGTAATGAACGCAGAGAAGCGGTGGAGATTATAAAGCGTGTCCTGTATGAGGATGCATACGCCTCCCCATTGCTTCTGGCCACGTTTCGTGCAAATCCCCAGTGGGGAGAGCGAGAGAGAGGGTTGATTACCAATCTGGTCTATACGGTGCTGACCCATTCTCTGCGTCTGGAAGCTTTTATCAATCGATATGCAACAATTCCGGTTCGGCGTATGAAGCCGCAGGTAGCAGTGGTGCTGATGGTAAGCGCCGCGCAGCTTCTGTGGATGGATCGAATCCCGCCGCATGCTGTGGTGGATGAGGCGGTGAAGTTGATTCTGGCATCTCCACAGCGTAATCTGTCTGGGTTTGTAAATGGGGTGCTCAGGGCTATGCTGCGAGAAAATCTGCGAGAGTCCTGGCCCGAGGCGAACGAGGATATGCTGGCGCATCTGTCCGTGCGTTACAGCATCCCCAGATGGATTCTGGAGATGTGGGAGAAAACCTATGGCTTGGAAATGACTAAACGTTTTGCCAGGAATCTGACGACTCCGCGGGATCTGTCCCTGCGCTGCAATACACTGCGGACGGATCCGGAGACCCTGTATCAGGATCTGGTCAAGGAACTGGGGGAGGGCAACGTGGGACGAGGACATGTGTGCGCCGAGGCGTTGACCTGTAAGAAGAGCGGAGACATCAGCCATTGGGAGGCGTTTCGCCGAGGGCATGTCACTGTGCAAGATGAGAGTTCGATGCTGACAGTATACGCGCTGGATCCGCAGCCCGGTGAGCGCGTGCTGGATCTGTGTGCGGCGCCGGGTGGGAAGTCTACGCATATGGTACAGCGGATGCAGAATCAAGGATTGGTAGAGAGCCGAGATCTGTACGATCATAAGCTGGAACAGATACGGGAGAACGCAAATCGTCTGGGATGTACGATTCTAGAGGCAAAATGTTCTGATGCTTCGAAGGCATATGCGGAGGATCAGGAGGCATGGGATCGCGTGTTATTGGATGCGCCCTGTTCCGGTTTGGGGATTATCCGGAATAAACCGGATCTGAAACTGCATCGGAAACAGGAAGATGTGGAATCTTTGGCGGCGCTGCAGCGGGAGATGATGCAGGCAGCAGCCCGATGTGTGCGGCCAGGCGGGGTTCTGGTCTACAGTACCTGTACACTAAGTTCCCGGGAGAATGAAGAAAACGTGGCCTGGTTCCTAAAGCAGCATCCGGAATTTGGGTCGGAGACCTTGAAAGGAATCCTTCCGGCAGGTTTTCCGCCTTCCCAGATCCATCCGCATTACACGTATGTTCTACCGGAAAAGGATTTTTTTGACGGATTTTTTCTTGCAAGATTCTATAAAAAGAGGTAAAGTATAATGGAGGGATGGGATGGATTTTCGCTCACCTGCAAGATGTGGCAGGAGCGGATGAAGGCAATGGGAGAGCCGGCCTTCAGGGGTCGTCAGATTTTTGAATGGCTTCACGATAAGCAGGTTTTTTCGTATCAGCAGATGTCCAATCTGCCTCGGACATTGCGAGAGCGCTTGGCGGCGGAAATGCCCTTGCGGCCCATTAAGAAGAGTCTGGTACAGCATTCTGCGAAGGACGGTACTCGAAAATACTTGATGCGTCTTGCGGATGGAGAGAGTATTGAGACGGTGTATATGCGGTATCATTACGGCGCGTCCTTGTGCATATCATCTCAGGTAGGGTGTAAGATGGGATGCCGGTTCTGCGCATCCACCCTTTCTGGAAAGGTTCGGGATCTGATGCCGGGAGAGATGGTGCAGCAGATCTATCTGGCAGAACAGGATATAGGAGAGAAGATCACCCATGTGGTGGTGATGGGCTGTGGAGAGCCCTTTGATAATTATGAGGCGCTGTGTACCTTCCTGGAATTGATTCATGATCCGGCGGGTCACGGCATGAGCCTGCGCAATATCACGGTGTCTACTTGCGGGCTGGTGGACCGGATCCGGGATTTTGCAAGGTTGGATCTGGGGGTGACCCTTGCGGTATCGCTTCATGCCCCCAATGATGAGATCCGAAAGAAACTGATGCCGATCGCGCAGAAGACCCCAATGGATCTTTTGCTGCAGGCTTGCCGGGAATATACAGAGATAACCCATCGGCGAGTGACTTTTGAATATGCCTTAGCCCGGGGCATCAATGATGAGGCGCTTCATGCGGAGGAACTGGCAGATCGATTGTCTGGTATGCTGTGTCATGTCAATCTGATTCCCGTGAATCCGGTAACAGAGCGGAATCTTGCGCCATCGCTGGATGTGAGGGTGCGGGACTTCTTAAAGGTGCTGCAGAAACGGCATATTCCGGTAACACTCCGAAGAGAGATGGGAAGGGATATCGACGCGGCCTGTGGACAGCTGAGACGAAGAGCCAAAGAACAGGAGGAAAAAGATGGAAGCGGCAGCGAGATGTAATATAGGGGCCTGCCGGATGGTGAATCAGGATCGGGTGTTCTCTTCGGATGAATCGGTGGGGACTCTGCCGAATCTCTTTATCGTCGCGGATGGTATGGGAGGACACGCAGCGGGGGAAAGGGCTTCTGCGGAGACCGTGGACTTCTGTGTACAATTCATAAAGGATGCCTGGCCTGGAGATACGGGAGATATCCTATGCGAGATGGCGGAGTGTGTGAATCGGCATGTATATGAACTCGCATCCTCTCAGGCGGAGTTGAACGGCATGGGAACCACACTGGTGGCGGCCTCTATCTGTGAGGACGGAATCTACTGTGTCAATGTGGGAGACAGCCGGATGTATGTGGTGAACCAGGAAGATCAGTTGGAAAGAGTCACGATGGATCATTCGGTGGTGGAGATGATGATGCGTCGGGGGGAACTCACAGAAGAGGAGGCGCGGAATCATCCGAACAGGAATTATATTACCCGGGCAATCGGAACGGAGAAAACTGTGCGCGCGGACCTTTATAAGGTACCGGCGGGATATGCTCGTATGATGATGCTTTGTTCGGACGGACTCAGCGGACAGGTAGCGAATGAGCGGATCGAGGAGATTCTCAAGATGCGCAGCCTGCCGTTATCCGATCGTGTAGATATGTTGGTTGGCGAAGCCAATCGAAATGGAGGAACAGATAATATTTCGGTCATT
Source organism: uncultured Clostridia bacterium (assembly GCA_937892735.1). Taxonomy (GTDB): domain Bacteria; phylum Bacillota; class Clostridia; order Lachnospirales; family Bianqueaceae; genus Faecimorpha. Next base: position 15,375 of record CALBGL010000070.1, read on the forward strand.
TTGGCGGATTTGGAAAGGGTGAAAGCGTAAATGTTACAAGTCGGGACGGTGCTGACGGGCCGATACGAATTATTGGAGCAGATCGGTTCTGGGGGCATGGCGGTCGTATTTCGCGGAATGGACCTGAAGCTGCACCGGGAGGTCGCGGTCAAGGTTATGCGGGAAGATTTTATCAATGATCCGGTACAGGTGGAGAAATTCCGTAAGGAAGCGCATGCCATTGCCATGCTGACACATCCCAACATCGTAGGAATCTACGACATTGGTACGGAGCAAGGGCTGGAGTATATGGTGAAGGAATATGTGGATGGCCTGACGCTGAAGGAGTACATTCAGCGCCGTCATCATATGAATTCCGACGAAATTGTCAAGGTTACGCTGAAGATCGCGGAAGCCTTGAAAGCAGCGCACGCCAGCAATATCATACATAGGGATATCAAGCCCCAGAATGTGCTGGTCACTCCCAAGGGAGAAGTGAAGGTGACGGATTTCGGAATTGCCAAGTTTACCAATTCGGGTACGATCACGGACCATAAGGAGACGATGGGATCCGTGCATTATCTCTCGCCGGAACAGGCCAGAGGACTGCCGGTGGATGAGCGGAGTGATTTGTATTCACTGGGAATCACCATGTACGAGATGGCGGTAGGACGGCCTCCTTTTGATGGCGACACGCCTGTCGCGGTAGCCATGCAGCAATTGAATGCGCCTACGCCTTCGCCTAGAGAGGCGGTACCGGAATTGTGGCCGGGGCTGGAGACCATTATTTTCGGACTGACGAGGAAGAATCCGGTGGATCGCTATCAGAGCGCAGAGGAGTTGATAGCGGATCTGAAGAAAGTTTATAAGGATCCCAGTCATGGGGGAATTCAAGAGCGGCAGACGACGCCGATCGCTCCTTCCGAAATGAAACTGAAGCGGCATGAAGATACGGTATCTCGGGGACCGGTCAAGAAAACACAACCTCCCAGGGAGAAGACCTTCTGGGAAAAGTACAGTACCCCACTGCTGGGATCTGTCTTAGGACTTTTGGTCATCGTGCTGGCAATCGTGGTGGTGACAGGGATCATGTCGTCTACGCAGGTGCAGACAAGCGCCGGATATCTGCCGAGTTTTGTGGGCAAGAGTGTGGAAGCGGCGTTGCAGGAAGTGCAGGATGGCAATCTGAACGTACAGTTTGCGGAGGAACAGACGGAGATTTTCAGCGACGCCTATGAGGCAGGTATCATCGCGGGTCAATCGCCGGATGCGGGAACACAGATTCCCGAGGGAGAGATCCTGACTGTGACGCTGACAGTGAGTAAGGGAGCTAGGGAAGTTACCACAGTGCCCGACTATCTGGAGAATCGTTATGAGGATGCGATTCAGGATCTGGCAGCTCGGGGAATTCGATACCGTGTGGAGGTGGCCGAGGATGAAGGCGGCCAGAGCGGATTGATTGTGGACCAGTCTCCCAGACCGGGGGAGGAGCTGACAGAAAACACGGAGGTCGTTTTATACGTGGCTGTAGCACAGGAAGAGCTGACGACGGTGCCGGATCTGTATGATAAGACTGAAGAAGAGGCCAGAGCGCTGTTGGAAGAAGCAGAACTCAACATTGGAACGATTACCAGATCCACGAGCTCTGAGGTAGAAGAAGGACACATCATTGCGCAGGGAATCGCGAGTGGAAAACAGGTGAACAAAGATAGTGCCGTAGCCATTACGATTAGCATGGGACCCTATGAAGGAACTTCCGAGCAGGATGCAGGATCCTTCGTGATTAACGAAGAGTTGTTTGGGGGTACCTCGCAGGATGCGGCTCAGGTGACAGTCATTGCCAGAGTTAACGGGGAAAACGTGACACTTCTGGATCAGATGGTTACTCGGGCGCAGCTGATGCAGGAAGCAATCTGGGTGAATTATCCCGTGGGAAGTCGTGCCATTCAGGTGCTTTTAGATGGTACGGAAGTGTTGAATATCAGCGTAGGGAATTAAATGGAACAAGGAAGAATTATACGTGCTCTGTCCGGATTTTATGATGTGGATAATGGACAGGAGATCGTGCGCTGCCGGGCAAAGGGCAGCTTCAGGCAGAAGAAGATCACACCTCTGGTGGGGGATGAAGTGCGCTTTGTCCCCCAGGGGCGGATTGAAGAGATACTGCCTCGGCGGAATCGCTTGATCAGACCGCCGGTTTCTAACGTGGATCAGGCAGTTATTGTTTTTGCAGCAGTCTATCCAGAGCCGCATCCCATGTTGTTAGAACATTTTCTGGTGATGGTGCATCAGCAGGGAATTCGGCCGGTGATTTGCCTGAATAAATGGGATCAAATTCAGGGCAGAGAGTGCGCTGTGGCGCTTTCTTTAGCGGAGAATTATCGGAAAGCCGGCTTTTGCGTACTGTGTACGAGCATACGAACGGGAGAAGGGATCGGGGAGCTAAAAGAGGAGCTTTCCGGCAAGGTCAGCGTATTAGCCGGTCCTTCCGGCGTAGGCAAGTCCTCGTTGTTAAACGCATTGATTCCAGGTTTGTCCCTGGAGACGGGCAGTCTGAGCGAGAAGATTCAGCGTGGAAAAAACACAACGCGCTGCGCACAGCTACTCCGGCTGGGAAATGAGGGAGGATTTGTGGCAGATACGGCAGGGTTTACTTCCTTGCGGCTTACGGATGTGACCTCACAGACGCTGGCAGACGCGTATCCCGAATTTGCTTCCTATCGGGAAGAGTGTTACTTTCCTGGGTGCAGTCATATCAGCGAACCGGAATGCAGTGTGCGGCATGCGGTAGAAACGGGGCAGATTGTAAGGGAGCGTTATGAAGGCTATCGAGCCTTATGGAAGGAACTCAAAGCAGAAGAACAACAGGAGACGACAAAATGATCAAGATATCCGCGTCCCTCTTGGCGGCGGATTTTGCATGCCTGGGGGAAGAAGTACGACGGGTGGGAGAAGCGGGATGCGACATGGTTCATATCGACGTGATGGATGGACACTTTGTGCCCAATCTCACGATGGGACCGATGATCGTGAAGGCGATCCGTCCCTATACGGACTGTTTTTTCGATGTTCATTTGATGATTAGTGAACCGGAGCGTTATGCGGGAGCCTATATCAAGGCGGGAGCCGATGGCATTACGCTGCATGCCGAGGCATGCGGCGCGCATCTGAGGGAAGTAGTAGAAGAACTGAAGGCGCAGAAGGTGAAGGTGGGGTGTGCCATCAGTCCGGATACGCCTTGGACGGTATTGGATCCCGTGCTGCCGCTTTTGGATATGGTGTTGGTGATGACAGTGTATCCGGGCTTCGGAGGACAGAACTTCATTGAACCCATGCTGCAGAAGGTATGGGCATTGCGGCGCCTGTATCCCGCGTTGGATATTCAGGTGGATGGAGGAATCAATGAAGAAACAGTCGGAGAAGCGATTCGGGCCGGCGCGAATGTCATCGTGATGGGCACAGCTTTTTTTGGCGCGAAGGATCCGGGAGAACTGGTACGCCGGGTTCGGGAGATGGATAGAACATGAGAATACTGATCGCAACAGGAGGCAGCATGGAGATGTCCCAGGCTTTGGGACAGGCGATCCGAGCATGGAAGCCGGAACGGATCATAGCAGCGGATTCGGGCCTGCGGCATCTGGTGGCATTGGGACTGAAACCGGACATCCTGCTGGGGGATATGGATTCGATTGATGTTTCGCTCTTACAGCAGGCGCAGGCAGAAGGAATCCAGCCGCGGGTGTATCCCTCGCATAAGGATGAGACAGACACGGAGTTAGCCATCAGTGTTGCGCGGATGCAGGGCGGAGACGACACGAGAATCTGCCTGGTCGGCGCTGCGGGTAGTCGAGTGGATCATACGGTGGCAAATTTGCATCTATTATGCCGGATCGCGCCCTATGGCGAGATATGGGACGGAAAGAGCCGGTTATGGATCCGTCAGGGTCCCTGGGAAGAAGAGGTAAGCATTCCCTCCTGGTTTGATCCAGGGCGGACGACCTATGTATCCTTTCTTCCCTTTGGCGGTCCGGTTCAGGGCGTGACGCTTCGGGAATTTGAATATCCGCTGACAGATTATTGCATGGATGCGCATGCGGTTATCGGAATCAGTAATCAACTGGTAGAGAGAAGTGGCAGGCTTTCCTTTAGAAAAGGTACGTTGTTGTGCAGCATGGTACAGGAAAAATAAAACGAAGAAGAAGGGAGTCTTTCTTTTGGAACGTTTATAGGGGGAATCTTTATGGACAATAAGTCTCAGAAAAGAAGTTATGGAGTCAAAGACCAATATTGTGCAGATTTTTTATGCAGAGTTCCAACGATAGAAGATATGGAAAAGAAATGGGATTATGAAATATCGAATGCGGAGGATCCAGAAAATTGGATTGCGTGGAAGAAAAAATATATTTCCTATTTCCAAAATAAGTATAGTATTCCTTATTATGGGTTTTTAAATGGCAAAATCATTTGTGAAGCGACGGCGATGCTAAACCCGGATATTGTACAGAACAGCGAAAATCTGGTAAGTCTGTATACGGTATATTTGTGTGCGTTTCGAACAGTTTCCGAGTATCAAGGGAAAGGGTATTTCTCAAAATTGTTTCAGTATATGATAGATGATTTGAGAAAGCGGGGATTTAGAAGAGCAACGCTAGGCGTAGAAACGGACGAGCGAAAAAATCGAGAAATATACCGTCATTATGGTTTCACGCAGTATATAAAACAAGCTGCGGAAGTATATCCCGATGGATCGATGATTCAAGTTGATTACTATGCTAAGAATTTATAGAATATAAATATCTCGAATCGGACCGTTGATTCGCATTTCGATGTGTAATTAACGGTCTTTTTATGCTGGATGGAACGGATATATGAATCTATCGAAAAACAGTATTATCTTTGCATGAATATGCAAATCGGGATTGAATGCGAAGACTCAATCCCGATTTGCGAACGGCCTAAAAGACAGCCGCAAAATAGATGCCCGCCACGGCGATCAGAATGCCCAGGATGCAATTGATCCAGAGGATGTCGATGAGTACGGCCAGCAGGATACCGCAGCCAAAACAGGCTGCCATACAGCCGATAGGGCGGGCGGGAAAACAATTTCTGCGCAATGGTCTCGCCTCCCTCCTCTCTATTATATGCAGGGCCTCCTCCCGTGTGTTTATCGAAGAGCCTTGTCTTTGGCGGTCTCGATAGCGGCCAACAAATAATTGGCCGTATCCTGCGCGGCGCTGTCCGTCGGCGCGGTCGCCGGATCGTTACCGGCACGGACCTGTTCTTCGATATCGGCGCTGGTCTGTGCGACCAGAGGATAGACCTCGGAAATCTCCGTAGGAATCTGATAGGACACGGATTCGATGCCGGAAGCATTCATGATGACCTCGACACAGACGGTCTGTGCGCCAAACTGTACAGAGGATGTATAGAGACCGGGATAGTAGGTTTCGGCCGCAGCAGCAGGTGTTTCGGCGGAGGGCCTAAAGAAAAGGAAACACAGAAGCGCCACGATCAGGATCCCCAGGACTGCCAGGCCGACGCGGATCAGTTGGGGAAGACGAAGAGTTACAACACGAAAAGCCATATTCATTCCTCCAGGAAAGGATAGCCGGCGGGCCGTCCTGCACGCTCCGGCTATATACTTTTACTGCATTTTATGAGGAGGTTCTGAAAATATGTATAGGAAAATCTTTCTGCCAGAGGGGTTGAGGCGAACCGCAGGATATGGTACAATGAGCGTGGCATAACAGCTTTCTATATTGTAGCGATGGAGCCACGCTCGGAGTTTGCCGCCAAGGAGCGTCAAACTCCGAAGGAAGATAGTGTTCGTGTTACAATGAGCGTAGCATACATACGCTCCGAGTTTACCGCCAAAGGGCGTCAAACATGGAATCAGAAGAAAGAGGAGGAGTCTCATGCTGCTGCGTCTCATATTGGGAGAAGCCGGTTCCGGCAAATCCCATCGTATTCGGGAGGAGTTCCTGAAAAATACAGAGAAGCGTCCGATCCTGATTGTCCCCGAGCAGATTACGCTGCTAGAGCAGAAAAGGTTGGTGTCGGAACAGGCCGGACGGGGGCTTTTGGGCGCGGATGTGCTGAGTTTCCGCAGGCTGGCCCACCGGATTCTGGCAGAAAAAGGAGAAAAGGATCTGGTCGTGTTAGATGAGGTGGGGAAAAGCATGCTGCTGTATCGTCTTGTGCAGGAGCTTTTCCCAGATCTGGTCTATTATGGTAAAAGTGTGCATTCCCAAGGATTTCTGCAGCGGCTCAAAACGTTGTTTTCGGAGCTGGATCAATATGGTGTGACGAATCAGGCGCTGATGGAGGCGGTAGAGGGTGCGAAGGAAGGAAGCAGCTTGCAGATGAAGCTTTCTGATCTCTGGAAGATCCGGACGCGCTTTGAAGAGGCTATGCTTCAGCATGGAGAGGTGGCTGAGAAGCTTATGGATCGGCTGGCTGACGCGATTTTACAATCGAGACGGCTGGCGAGGGCTTCGATTTATGTAGATGATTTTTATGGTTTCACGCCGCAGCAGATTCGTGTTCTGCGGCAGCTCATGTTGCGTACGGAACAGCTTACCATTGGAATTACTATCTCAAAGCGGGCCGCAGAACAGGCGGAGTGGGGACAGGAAGAGGGAGAGGAACTCTTTGATGTGAGCCGTCGTACGCTGCATGCACTCTATGAAGAGGCGAAGGCGTACCGAATTCCCGTACAAAAAACATTTTTTGCGCCGCGCAGACAGGACGGGATTGCTCATACGGCCAGACAGTTGTTTCAGGTACCGTCCAGGCCCTGGAAGCAGGGGCATAGCCATGTATATCTGTATGCCGCGCCTCATCGGAGGGAAGAAGTACGACGGGTCTTTACCGAGATTTTGCGTCTGGTTCGAGATAAAGGGTATAGTTATCGTCAGATTGGAATCGCGTTGGGAGATGCGGCGGCTTATCAGGAACTGATCCGTCAATATGCTGAGGAATTTGGCATGCCTGTTTTCATGGATGAAACGCATGGGATCAAGGCGCATCCATTCATACGGATGATCCTTTCTCTGTTGCAGATGATTCGCAGCCGATGCAGTTACGATACCCTGTTCTCGTTTCTGAAGACGGGTTTTACTCCTCTTAGCAGGGAGCAGTTGGATACCGTGGATAACCTGGCGCTGGCTCGCGGGTGGAGAGGATTTGAACGTGCAAAGGAAGCGCTGTTAGAGAGTGCGGCAGGAAGCCCCAATGAGGAGACAGTGAAGCGTTACATACAGCGGTTATCGGAGTTTTGGCAGGGGGCTGAATCTCATAAAGAGGCGAAGGCAAATTGGTGGTGTACGCATCTGCAGGAGTTTCTGATTTCCACAGGGGCTAGGACGCTGTTGGAAGAACAGGTTAGGTCGTTGGAGAAGGAAGGATTTTATGTTCAGGCATCTCAGAATCGACAGATCTATGAGGCGGCTTGTCAGGTACTCAGCCGGATTCAGGAGATGATGGGTGATCTGCCGTTAGATGTGGATGGATTCAGCGGCATTTTGACAGCAGGGATCGGGGAGATTCGTCTCGGTATGCTTCCGCCCGTACCGGACGCGATTACAGTGGGAGACATGGACCGATCCCGCTTTCGTGAGATCAGGGCTTTGTTTCTGGTGGGATTTGGAGAAGCCTATTTTCCTAAGGTCACGCAGGATCAGGGGTTGCTGCAGGAGAGGGAGAGAGAGACACTGCCGTTTCAGCTTGCACCTGGCGGACTGCGGCATATATACGAACAGGAGTTTCATCTATATATGCTTCTCCATCGACCGGAAGAGGCGCTGTATATTAGCTACGATGCGAGTCCGGAGAGGGGAGAACCCCGCAGGCCATCTTTATATTGGAGCCGTCTGCAGCAGATTCTGGGCCTGGATAACAGTTGGCCGAGGGAAGATCCTTTGACGCTGGCGGAGCCCATGTTTCAGAAGATGTTGGAGCAAGGAGGAAAAACATCAGACATATCTTCCTGGTTTTTGCAGCATGGTTATAGAGAAAGAATACGGCGGCTGCAAACGGGGAGCCAGATGGGAGAGGAAGCGCTAAGTCCGCAGATGGCACGGAGGCTTTGGCAGCCGGAACAATGGGAACTGAGCGTGACGCGGATGGAACGTTACGCGCGGTGTCCATATTCTCATTTTCTGCAGTATGGGCTTCGGCTGGCGGAGCGTGCGACATTCCGGGTCAGTTCTATGGATGACGGGCGGCTTCTGCACGGGATCCTGGAGGGCGCCAGCATGCTTTTACAGCAGTTTTTTGATATGGGTACCCGCGAAGAACAGATTGCGGAGAGCGTGAGAGAACTCTTTGCGAAAAATGAAGAAAATTTCGCGCAGTATCAGGATAATGGACGGTATCGTTTTTATTGGCGGAAGCTTCAGAAAACAGCGGTGCGGGCACTTGGGACGCTGAAAGTCCAGGTGGAGATGGGGACGTTTCGGCCAGAATATTTCGAATGGGGATTCGGAAGCGGCGCCGGCAAGAGCCTCCCGGCGGTCGAGGTGCCATTGTCTGAAGGACAGAAGCTACGCCTTCGAGGTATTATCGACCGTGTGGATATCCTGCGGGAAGAGGGAGAGACCTATATCCGCATCCTGGATTATAAATCGGGGAATGCGAAGTTTGATGAGAGGGATATGCAAGACGGAATCGGTCTTCAGCTTCCGGTGTATCTGAAGGCGGTGTCGGAAGGGATGCGCGCCATGGGGCAGGAAGTGGTTCCTGCGGGTATATTCTATTTTCATCTGATTCCCAGTGTGGAAAAAGTAAAGGATACGGAAAATACACCGGAGAAAATTGAAAAGAAAATAAAGGATCAGGTTCGGCTGAATGGCGTCCTTTCCAGCGATCCCAAGGTGATTTCAGGCATGGCCAAAGAGAAAAAGCAGATCAATGAGCTGCTGCCAATCCGTATTACGAATAGCGGTGCGATACATACGTCGGATAAGGGAAAGCTTCGGACAGCAGAGGAGTTGCAGGCACTGGGAGAGTTTGCAATCCGGAAGATTGGAAAGTTGGCAGAGGAGGAACTTTCGGGCTGCATCCATCCGTTTCCGTATCAGAACGGTCAGTATCCCCACTGCTACTATTGTGATTATCGGGATATCTGTTCGTTCGATATCCGGCAGAAAGGCACGAAAATTCATTGGGCCAACAAGATGAGTCGAGAGGAGTTTTGGAAACAGGTACAGGAGGAAACGTGAAATGGAAAGAGATCTGAATCTGCGGCAAGTAACAGAAGAGCGGGAGAAAGCGATGCTTTCGCCCTATGCCTCCCTGAGTGTGAATTCCAGAGGACGAAAGCAGCCCGAAGAAGCTTGTGATATGCGGACCGTGTATCAGCGGGATCGGGATCGGATCCTGCACTGTAAGTCATTTCGCAGGCTGATGCACAAGACACAGGTTTTCATCCGTCCAGAAGGAGATCATTATCGTACGCGTCTGACGCATACTCTGGAAGTGGCTCAGATTGCGCGTACGATCAGCCGCGCGCTTCGGCTGAACGAGGATCTGACCGAGGCCATCGCGCTGGGTCATGATCTGGGACATACGCCATTTGGTCATGCTGGCGAGCGAGTGCTTAACGAGAAAATGCCCTGTGGATTCTCTCATGATGAGCAGGGAATCCGGGTGGTAGAGGTCTTGGAGAAGAAAGGACAGGGACTGAATCTGACTTGGGAGGTACTGGATGGTATGGCGAATCATTCGATCCACAAGATGCCTTCGACGATGGAAGGACAGGTAGTTCGACTGGCAGATAAGATGGCCTATATTCATCACGATACCGATGATGCGATACGCGGACGGATCATCCGGGAGGAGGAATTGCCCGCAGACTGTTGTGATATCCTGGGCCATAATGTGAAGGAACGATTGAACCGAATGATTCGGGATGTGATTTGCATGAGCATGGGACAGCCGGAGATCCGGATGACGCCGCAGGTGCAGGACGCCATGATGCGTCTACGGCAATTTATGTTTGACAGGGTGTATATTGGTTCCATGGCGAAGATGGAAGAGGCAAAGGCAGAACGACTCGTGGGCGGTCTGGTGGACTGGTTCAGAGTCCATCCGGACAGCCTGAGCCAGGAGGCATTAAGCCGCAGAGAACAGGGAGATTCCCTGGACACCATCATCTGCGACTATGTGTCTGGTATGTCGGATAATTACGCGGTTTGGTGTTTTCAGAAATTTTATGTACCCAAGGCATGGGATGTCTATTGAAAAGGTACCTTGACAATAGATGCCTAAAGATATATAATACATCACAGATTCAGATCAGAAGCGAGAGGAGGGACGGATCATGCAAGGGACGGAACTTATCCGTGAAGAGAGACTATGGACGCAGATGCGCCGATGCGGACACTTTATATGGACGAGAGCAGGTGGTAAGGCCAGTCAGAATCGGATCCTGTCCATCCTGGGACGCCATGAAGGGATCACGCAGAAAGAGCTCTTAGACATGACGGACATTCAGTCGGGTTCTCTCAGCGAGATTCTGGGGAAGATTGAGGCAGAAGGACTGATCATCCGGAGTCGCAATCCGCTCGATAAACGAAATACGGATATACAACTTACAGAAGCGGGCCGTGCGCGGGCGAGAGAGATTGACGCGCATTGGGACCAGGATCTTGAAGAGATGTTTCAGCCATTGTCTTCGGAGGAGCGGGATCTATTGCTGGACATGCTGCAGCGGTTACAGCAGCATTGGGGAATACGATAAGACGATGGGCTCCGGGAATCATGCCGCGATGCATGGCTCCTGGAGCTTTTGGTTGTTATACATTTTTTTTTGATTTTACAATGAGAGAAATTCCCTGGCGTATACATATTGAAGGCACTGCCTGTATATGATATAATCAGCGTATACAGGCTTTTTGTATACCGTTACGAAAGAGGAGGATGATGAGAATAAAAAGTGGAGGGACGATGCAATGGAGCAATCAGAAAAACAGATGGTGCAGCTGCTGCAGTCTCAGAATCGCCGGCTCATGCTGCAAAACGGTTTGCTTTTGATGGTAGTCATCCTGGTAGGATGTCTCTTTTTCCTATGGAATGGAAGTACCTCCCAGCTGGAGCCGCAGATGGAGGAGACGCTGGAAAGAGTACAGGAATTTTCCATGAGCATGAATGAGATTACAAGACAACTGAATGATGCCAAGGTTGTGGAGAATCTGCAGAGTGTCATTAAGGACGTGCAGATCGTTGTGAATAACATGGACAACATCAGCGGTCAGTTAGCAGGGATCGACTTGACGGCACAGATTGAGGAATTATCTGCGGTGGTGAAGAGTACGGGAGAGGCGTTGTCTGGAGCGGCGCAGGGAATTGCTGAGGTGGATCTGGAAGGACTGTCACAGGCGATTCAAGATCTGGAGACCTTTATCTCACCGCTTGCGGCTCTGGCGGGTGTGGACGGGTAAGAACTGTCGGAGAGAGGAAAGGCTGGGCGGCTGCAGCAGTTTGAGAATTCGGATTTTGACGGGAGCGACACGAAGCACAGAGCCCAGATTCAGGAGGGAAAGAAGGATATTGGTACCTAAGAGTCCGGCAATGAAGGCAGTAAAGCCGTAGCTGGGAACCACAAAAAGAAGAATTAGAATCCGAATTCCGTCGCAGACGACTGTATGCACCAGAGAGTCATTCTGCAGTTCCAGTCCATTCATCAGTCCGCCCAGAACCGATTGCAGATAGAAGAAAGGACAGACGATCGAGAGCAGTACGATATAATGTCCGGCGGAGGCGCTGTCATACAGTACGGCGCCCAGCCACTCTCCGCTGAGGGCAAAAACGAGCCCAAAGAAGACGCCCATGTACAGGGTCAAGCGCAGCGATTGTTCAATGACGCGTTGTAGACGATAGTAGGAGCCGGAGGCGTGCACGGAAGAGACAATCGGAAGTAGATTGCTAGAGAGAGCACTGGTTAAAAGAGTGGGAAAAAAGACGATGGGGAAGGCCATGCCATTCAATTCTCCATAAGCAGAGAGGGCTGCGGAAGAGCTCATGCCGGATCGAACTAATACCTTAGGAATAATGATGTTTTCGAATCCGGAGAGCCCAGAACTGATGGTTCTGTTGACGGTTAAGGGAAAGGCAATGGGAAGGAGTCTGCGGAGAATCGGATTTCTTGTTCTCTGTGAGGAACTTCTGCCCTGTTTCTTACATATAATACCATAGGCTGCAGCGGTCAACAGACAGGAAAACAGTTCGCCGGCCACGTTGCCCAGTACGACAATGAGGCAGGCGGCTTCCAGATCATCGGGAGAGAGGTAAAGAGCCAATCCGCCGATCACGCCCATACGCAGAAGCTGTTCCAGAATCTGGCTCACGGCGGGGATGCCCATGCGGCGAACACCCAGGAAATAGGCTTTAAAACAGTTTCCGGCAGCGCAGAAAGGCAGGGCCAGACTGATGAGACGCAGAGGACGGATTGTGCGAACGTCGCCCAAAAGGCCATGGCCCAGAGGCCAGGCTAAAAATTGTAATGTCAGTGTGGCAGCGGCTCCCAGACTCACAGTAAGAAACAGACTGGGCAGGATCAGACGAGCGGCTTCCCGGTCAGAACGGGCTTCTGCCACCAGTTTGGAGATCGCCATGTATGTTCCGGAGCCGCAAAGCGTGAATGCAAAAGAATAAACAGGGGAGATCAGGCCGAAGAGGCCCATGCCTTCGGAGCCGATCCACCTTGACATCAGTATGCGGTAAATGAATCCAATCAGGCGTGTCGTAAGACCTGCCGCAGCAAGAATGAGAGTGCCGGTAAGGGCGGTATTTTTCTTCAAGAGAGGATCCTCCAAAAATAGGTTCAAAGTATTCTATTCCGGAGAAAGGAGAAGAATTACCAATTCCGGCAGAAAGGGAGTGGAAAGGTGAGAGCAGAACGTCTGGTCTATGCGGATCATTCCGCTACCACGAGGCTGGATCCCCGTGTTCTTCATAAGATGATGCCCTACTTGCAGGGAGAGTATGGGAACGCGTCGAGTCTTTATAGAATTGGACGAAGGAGCAGAGAAGCCGTGGAGGCGGCTAGAAGGCAAGTGGCGGAGTGTCTTTCAGCACCGCCGGAAGAGATTTTCTTTACATCCTGCGGCACAGAATCGGATAATTGGGCGATCAAGAGTGCGGCAGAACAGTATGCCAGCAAGGGGCGGCATATCATCACGACGGCTGTAGAGCATCATGCGGTGCTTCATACCTGTGCGCATCTGGAGAGGCAGGGATATACCGTGACCTATCTGCCGGTGGATGGGGAAGGCTGCGTGCAGCTTTCGGCACTGGAACGGGCCCTGCGGTCGGATACGATTCTGGTGAGTGTCATGATGGCCAATAATGAGGTGGGGACCATAGAACCCATTGCCAATATTCGAGATATGCTGCGTCCCCGGGGAATTCTCTTTCATGTGGACGCGGTGCAGGCGGCGGGCAATCTCTCTCTGGATGTGACGGATTTGGGAGCGGATCTGTTGTCCTTGAGTGCCCACAAGTTTTATGGGCCCAAAGGAGTGGGATGTCTGTACATTCGAAAGGGAGTTCAGACGCCTTCTTTTCTGGACGGCGGTGCGCAGGAGAGAGGAATGCGCGCCGGAACCGAAAATGTGGCCGGCATCGTGGGAATGGGTGAGGCGTTGCGTCTTGTTTGTGAGGATCTACCCCGGTATGCGAAGAGGCTAACGGCACTCAGAGATCGTTTGATCGAGCGTGTATTGACAGAGATTCCAGACACCCTGTTGAATGGACCGGTCGAGAATCGTCTGCCAGGCCATACGAATTTCAGCTTTGCAGGGGTGGATGGGGAAGAATTGTTGCTCTGCCTAGATCTTTCGGGGATCGCCGCTTCTACCGGGTCCGCCTGTACCACGGGGCAAACAGATCCATCTCATGTACTCATGGCTATGGGACGCAGTCCGGAAGAGGCATTCAGTTCCCTGCGTCTGACACTTGGCAGAGAAAACACGCGTGAGGATGTGGACTATATCGTAAAACAACTCAAAATCCATGTGGAGCGTTTGCGCAGGATGCCCCCGGGTTACATGCGCAAACTGGCCAGAATGGGATATATAGGATAAAAAGGAGGAAATACCAATGACAAAACTGATTGTAAACACGGACTGTCCGAAGGAAACCATCGATAAGAATATCTATGGGCATTTCTCGGAGCATCTGGGACGTTGCATCTATGGGGGGATCTATGTGGGCGAGGATTCTGACATTCCCAACGTGGAAGGGATGCGGCTCGATGTGATCGAGGCGCTGCGCCGTATTCGCATCCCCGTGCTGCGGTGGCCCGGCGGATGCTTTGCCGATGAATACCATTGGGAGGACGGGATCGGCCCCAAGGAATCCCGTCCTTGCATGGTCAATACCCACTGGGGCGGCGTCACGGAGGATAATTCCTTCGGCACGCATGAGTTCCTGCGATTCTGTGAGCTGATCGGCGCGGAACCCTACATCAACGGAAACCTGGGCAGCGGCACGGTGCGGGAGATGCAGCAGTGGGTGGAGTATATGACCTTTGACGGAATCTCACCGATGGCGAACAAGCGGCGGGAGAATGGAAGGGAGGAGCCCTGGAAGATCAAATACTTCGGAATTGGCAATGAAAACTGGGGATGCGGCGGACATATGCGTCCTGAGTATTATGCGGATGAGTATCGGCGTTATGCCACGTATGTGCGCAATTTCGGCGATAACAAGATCTATCGGATTGCCTGCGGGCCCAATACGGATGATTATCATTGGATGGAAGTGCTCATGGAGAGAGCGGCGGATAAGATGGATGGCATTTCACTGCATTATTATACGGTGCCTGGCCCCTGGAGAAAGAAAACCCACGCGTTGGGATTCTCGGCGCAGGAGTGGTACGATACGATGCAGAAGACGCAATACATGGATACGCTCATCACACGTCACAGTAAGATCATGGATCAGTATGATCCGGAGCGCCGGATTGGCCTTCTTGTGGACGAGTGGGGGATGTGGCATCTGTGCGAGGAGGGAACGAACCCTGGATTCCTCTATCAGCAGAACTCACTGCGGGATGCGTTGGTAGCGGGAATCAATCTGAACATCTTCAATCAGCACTGTGAGCGGGTGCGCATGGCCAATATCGCGCAGCTGGTAAACGTACTGCAGTCCGTGATCCTGACAGAGGGAGAGAAGATGATCCTGACGCCGACGTACCATGTCTTCTGCATGTATCGCGACCATCAGGATGCGCAGAAGCTGGATACCTGGATGCAGGATGCGCCGGAGGTGCAGGAGATGGCATCCGTTACGGCTTCGGCGTCTATCAAGGATGGCAAGGCTCTCATCACACTGTGCAATATCGATCTGGATAATCCGGTTCCTCTGGAGATCTGTCTGCGCGGCGGCGCTTTCACGAAGGCGGCGGCGCAGACACTGACTGCCGAAGCGATGGATGAGCATAACACATTCGAAGAGCCGGAGCGCATACAGCCCCAGTCTCTTTCCGCCGATCTGACAGGAGATACCGTGCGTCTGACCCTGCCGCCGAAGAGTGTGACGGCTCTGCATCTGGCGTAAGATGGAGAGATGCCGGATCTGCGAGATGCTCGGCTTCTCCGTGGATGCCTATGTGGAGGAAGCTTTGCGGCGTCTGGAGAGCGTCGCTTCAGATAGGCTCTGTCCGGAGAAGGAGTATGCGAGGAGACTTGCAGTTTGCGCTGGATGCCGGGAAAGGCAGGGGGACGGTACCTGCCGGATGTGCGGATGTTATGTGGTGCTGCGGGCACGTCTCCTGGACAGCCGGTGTCCCTATAAAAATCAGTGGATGGAGGAACAAGTTGAAGAAAAAGATTGTGATCGGTCTATCGGGAGGCGTTGATTCTTCGGTGGCAGCTTATCTTCTAAAGGAACAAGGGTACGATGTCATGGGCGTGACGATGCAAACCGGCAGCGTCTCGGGGGAGACAATTGCGGACGCTGCCGGCGTCGCGTCGTTTCTGGGCATTCCATATGATGTCGTCGATTTTCGCGAGGAATTTCGCCGGTATGTGATGGATTCCTTCGCGGCAAGCTATGAGAAAGGAAGGACGCCCAATCCCTGCATCGTCTGCAACCGTCTGGTGAAGTGGGAGTCTCTGCTTTGCTGGGCGAAGCGCGCGGGAGTGGATCTTGTGGCAACCGGACATTACACGAGGATCTGTAAGCTGCCCAATGGGCGGTATACGCTGAAGCGGAGCCGGGGAGGAAAGGATCAGACCTACGTGCTGTATGGGCTGAGCCAGGATCAGCTGCGCCATACCCGTATGCCATTGGCACAGTATGGTAAAGAGGATGTACGGAAGATCGCGCGGGAGTTAGGGCTTCCGGTGGCCAGTAAGCCGGATAGCCAGGAGATCTGTTTTATACCGGATCAGGACTATGTGAAGTTCTTAGAAGAATACACGGGCAGAACCATGCCGAAGGGACATTTTGTGGACACGGCGGGCCATGTGCTGGGGGAGCATCAGGGACTGTGGCGGTATACGGTAGGACAGAGAAAGGGGCTGGGCATCGCTCTGGGACGTCCTGCGTTTGTACTGGCCCTGCGGCCGGAAACCAATGAGGTCGTGCTGGGGACGAACGAGGAAGCTTTTGCCGGGACGCTGTGGGCAGAAGAGATCCGTCCTATGGCGGTGGAAACGATTCCCGTAGGAGAAGGGATTCCGCTTACGGCACAGATTCGATACAGCCATGCGCCCGCGCCGGGACATCTATGGATGGAGGCGGAAGGACGAGCCAGATTCGAATTCAATGCGCCGCAGCGCGCCATCACGCCGGGACAGGGTGTGGTATTTTATCAGGAGGATTATATATATGCCGGAGGAACGATTGTATCCCAGGGAGGATTGGCAGGATCGTCTGATTGCGTGGTATAACCGGGGACATCGTGACTTGCCTTGGAGAAATACACGGGATCCTTATAAAATATGGGTATCGGAGATCATGCTGCAGCAGACGCGCGTAGAGGCCGTTCGAAGTTATTATACCCGTTTCATGGAAGATTTTCCGACGGTGAGCCGACTGGCGGCAGCTCCGTTGGATCAGGTATTGAAGGACTGGGAAGGGTTAGGATACTACTCCAGGGCGCGAAATCTGCACAAGGCGGCAGGACAGATCGTGGATATGGGTGGTTTTCCTACGACGTATGAACAGATCCGCAGTCTTGCTGGCATTGGCGATTATACTGCGGGCGCTATTTGTAGCATCGCGTATAATCAACCGGCGGCCGCGGTCGATGGAAATGTTCTGCGAGTGATTGCGCGTCTGTACGCTTATGAGGAGGATATCCTAGATACAAAGGCTAAGCGTCAGATCACGAGGTGGGTCATAGAACACATTCCAGAGAACACAAGCTATGAAAAGGGACCTTGCGCGTATACCCAGGCGCTCATGGAACTGGGTGCCATGGTCTGTATCCCAAAGGCACCCCGATGCGAAAAGTGCCCGCTGCGGGAGGATTGCCGGGCGCTGGCCCAGGATCTGACGGAGATCCTGCCCGTGCGGAGGAAGCAGAAGGCGCAGAAGGTGGTATACCGCTATATTGGCATTCTGGAAAGGAAACAGTCGGGAAGCGGCCGACTGGAAGTCCTGATGCATCGGCGCAAGGAAGGCGGCCTCTTAGGAGGCCTGTGGGAATATCCGGGCGTGGATGCGGCTTCTGCGGAAGAAATGCAGCAGGCATTCTGGCAGGAATGGCACCTGGAGGTGCGTCCGATGCATTACCTTTTTGAGACAGAGCATGTTTTTACCCATCGCCATTGGAAGATGCAGGTCTACAAGGTCCATGTGGACGATCCGCCTGCTGATTCCGCAGAATGGTGCTGGGCCGACGTGGACAGGCAGCGGGAGCTGATGATTCCGACTGCTTTTCGTAAGATACAGGAGTATCTGGCGGAGCCAGAACAGTTGAGATTGATATAGCAGCGAAAAAGGAGTCGTTGCAAAATAGATGAGAAATCATGATATGCTCCCTTCTAGGTAGACAAGTGAAATCATAAAAATTTGTCACTTAGGAGGGAGTATTGTTATGGCATTTAAACACAAGTATTCCTATCACGAAAAAGAGCGTATTCTGATCGAATACCTCAATGGTACTCACGAACTCTGCCTTATCTAGGGAATGAACCAAGGAGCCTTAAAAGACGAGTATACCATCGGGCTAAAAATTTACAGTATATTGTCGAAAATGTACTTGACCGGCAGTTCAGTGCCTCAACCTCGAACAAGAAATGGCTTACTGATGTGACAGAATTTCATTACTATATCGGTCTTGAGAAACACAGAGATCGTAGACTATGTCATTGGTGACTCCAATAACAACCGTCTGGCATTGATGCGGTAATCAAGGGAAATCCTGATGCCCATCCGCCTTTTCATAGTGACAGGAGCTTTCAATATACGAACAGGGACTTTCTCATTAGTTTTCGTGTAATGTAACAATTGGGACGGGGAAGTAATGAGAACCCCCCGGACTTTCTCATTGCTTTTTGAGTGATGTAACATTTTCCCTACCAGACCAATGAGAAAATTCGCCAGGTATTCATGCTATGGACTGTGAAATCGCAAGGTTCTTATGGAACATCCTGAAAACTAAAAAGGAGTCCCGTACATTTACGGAACTCCTTAGGAGGTCGTACTCTTGAATCCTGTACAAATGGTGAGACATCGTAGGTATTTTGTAACAGTCTCTGCCGTGTTATGTATTTTTTTGTTCGATCTGGATCTCGCCGGCCTTTTGCAGCGCGAGCTTGGCCGCGATCGGGCCGATGATCGAATAGATGAAGGTAGAACATAGGATGATGGTTCGAATCTGATCCGCGTACTGGGGTACGGCGGTAGCAGCTACCACCACAAGGCCGAGCGCTACACCTGCCTGAGGCATCAGGGTAGGACCCAGATATTTATTAATCTTGGCTTCTTGATGGGTTAGGACGCCGCCCAGCCAAGAACCGACCATCTTACCGATGACACGAAGTACCACGTATAGAATGCCGATGATACCGATGCTGGCCAGGGCCGAGATCTGAAAACCAGCGCCGGAAATGACAAAGAAGATCATATAGATGGGAGGCGTAAAGGTTTCGCTGACTTCCACGATATCATCCACTTCATCATAGATATTCACCAGGAAGGCGCCCAGCGTCATACAGGTGAGAAGAGCAGAACCGCCGACCGTTTCCGAAATCCAATAGCAGAACAGAATACAGAAAATGATGATGCAGAGTCGGTTTGAATGCTTGTGGAAGAATCGGAGTATGAACTTCATGATCAGGCTGATGGCAGCGCCGATGATGACCGAGATGATCAGCTGATAGAAAGGGCTTAGAATCGAAAGTAAAAGATTCATATCAGTGGATCCCATCGCATTTACAATCGTACTGGCAAACCCGAAACCGATGAGTGCCGTAGCATCATCAATCGCTACCACGCTGAGCAGCATGGAGGTCAGCGAACCCTTTGCCTTGTATTGATTGATAACCATGATGGTCTGCGCGGGGGCTGTGGCAGCGGCAATGGCTCCCAGCATGATGGAGAGCTTCATATCGAAGCCTAGAAGGATTAGTATGATAGATACGAGAAGAATAGCGCCAAAGGATTCAAAACACGCAATGATGATAGGCGCTGCCCCAACTCGACGGAAATAATTCAGACTGAATCCCGTTCCGACAGAAAAGGCGATGAAGCCAAGAGCAATATCGGATATGACAGCAAAGCCGTCCACCATTTCCTGCGAAATAATGTTGAACACCGCCGGCCCCAGGAGCAGGCCGGCAATCAGGTAGCCCGTGACATTAGGGAGTTTTGCCAGCTTCCCCAGCCGTCCCATAAGCAGGCCGGCTAGGAGCATGATGGCAGTCGCAAAAATGATCTCATTTTCCATGGCGTTTCAGCCCCCGTACATATCCTACCGGGAACGTGAAGAGAAGTCCGGTGTTTTCATTTTCCAGGCTGCCGACTACGGATTCAATGGTTTCTACGGCCTCTTCTATTTGATCGTCTGCCAGCAGGGTCATAAGGGTATAGTTTTTCTGACGACTGCGGGATAGATACATTCGCACGGCGCTGAGAAACTCGAATTCATCCTCATCATGATGGGATTTTAAAACACGTGCCATTCCTGTGCTTTCAAAGATCGTGGCGCCATGGATCCCATGACGTTCCATCTGACTCAACAACTCATCTAGTTTTTCAGGGGCATTGAGTACAAAGAAAAGAACCTGCATATATGTCAACTCCTTGTTCTGTGATTTGCGAACCCTATTGTAGCGCAAATTCAGAGGTTTTACAAGAGTATTCATAAAAAAGACTGCCGTATTTTCGCGGCAGTCCGAAAGGAAAATCAATCTTGTTTCCAGACTTCCAAAATCTCCCCTATATATAGAGTATGATAATCCTTATCCCCATAGATGGATGCGTCCAAGGCAGGATCATCGAAGGTTTCAGGAGTCAGCGGCACATGGCACATCTTACGACAGACGAAGACCAGCTTTGCTTCTTCGAAATATAAGGCGTCATGGCTGTAGGCCAGAGTCAGTCCACACTTTTCGATCTTGTTCTCGTCTCGGCCAGAGACACTTCCCAGATAGGAGAGTATCTGTTTCTGAGAGGAATCATAGAAGGAAAGAGTGAAGGTGTCGCCAGAATCCAGAAATTCTTTGGTATACCGGCTCTTTCGCACGTATACGGTAACGACATCTTTGTTCCAAATGTGTCCCACACCTCCCCAGGAGACCGTCATCGTACCCGCATGATTCGGGGTACCGGCACTAAGAAGCGCCCATTCCTGGCTGATTTTTGTGAAGGGATTGAAGGAAAGAGTCTGAATATCAATTTTTTGTAATGCCATATGAAGTACCTCCTAACTATTGAGATTACTTACATTATAGATCATTTTGAGAAGTCTGGCAATCCCTTTCTTTCCGAGAGGACACCAGGAGCATCATGGGCCGGCGCATTTCATCTTTCATGCCGGGCAGATCCATCAAGTGCTCGGGAGGCTGCGGTTCGATGACGCGAAGAATCTGAAAACCGGCATCCAGCAGCGTATTCAGATAGGTGGTGAGAGTTCTGTGGTATTTGATCACATGTTCCCCCAGAAAGACAGCGTCCCGCCTCCCTTCATAGTAATAGCGATCTACAGGAAAGTGGAGGATCTTGCCATTCGCATCGTAATACCAGTCCTGGGATCCATAGGAGGTGAAGACTGGGTGTTCGACGGAAAATACAAAATCACCGCCCGTACACAGCCATTGGGCAACATTCTGTACCAAGGCAGGATAATCTGCTACATAGTGGAAGGCCAGGGAGCTGATGATGATGTCGAAAGAGGCTGCGGGAAAATGCAGATCTTCCATGGCAGACTGTTGATAGCGGATATGAGGATGTGCATGGTGAGAGGCGGCTTCTTCCAGCATCTTGCGGGAAATATCCACGCCAAGTACGGAAGCGGCGCCGTGCTCAGCTGCATAGACACAATGCCAACCATAGCCGCAGCCCAAATCGAGTACACGTCGGCCTGTGAAATCCGGCAGGAGACCCTGCAGTGCAGGCCATTCTCCGGCACCGGCAAGTCCTAACTGGGAACGGCTCATTTCGCTGTATTTCTGAAAAAATAAGGGATCGTCATATTTATTTTCCTTCATGAGAAGACTCCTTTCTCATAGTGACGGATCGCAGCATGTACGCGGCAACAAGACTGGCAACCAGTTCTGCGATCGGAAAGGCGATCCAGATGCCGATGGGACCGATCCAGCAAGAAAGAATCCATCCCAAGGGAACAATGATAATGAGTTGGCGAAGTAAGGAGATGAGGAGCGAAGAACGTCCACGTCCCAACGCCTCGAAGACGCCGGATGCGACGATGCCTACAGAAGAGAGAAGAAAGCTGGGACCAATGATGCGTAAGGCAGGAACGCCGTAGGCAAGCAGGATTTCGTCCGCGTCAAAGATACGTAGGATCGGACCAGGAATGAACAAGGCGGCAAGGGTTCCGATGAGCATGATACAAGCAATTAGCCGCAGACCGTATCGAATGGTCTCGGTAACGCGAGCGGTTTCTCCTGCGCCGTAATTATAGCTGATGATAGGCCGCATACCCTGAATCATACCATTGGCCGGCATGTTCACAAAGGTTTGCAGTTTATAATACAGACCAAATACGGCTACGTAGACAGCATCAAACTGTGTGAGGATACCGTTTAGAATGCCCGTTAGAAGAGAGGGCATGGAGAGCATCAGGCTGGAGGGACCGCCGATACCATAGATGCGTCGGATAATAGGTCCTTGAGGTTTCATATCGCGCAAACGAATCGTGATTCCGATATGCTGATGAAAATATACGACGACATAAAGGAGCATGGCTATGATCTGGCCGATTACTGTAGCCAACGCGGCTCCGGCCACACCGAGAGCAGGGAAACCGAACCATCCAAAGATCAGTACGGGATCCAGCACAATATTGATAATGCAGCCGCTGGCCATGAGAAACATGGTGGTTTTCATACGGCCCAGTCCCTGAAAAATCTTCTCGAAGCACATCTGAAGGAGTTCACCGAAGGAAAGGAGGAGAACGATATAGGTATAGTCGCAGGCCCAACCGAGAATCTTGGGATCCGCCGTAAATAGCGCTAGGAAGGGACGGGTGATGACAAGGCCCAATCCAATAAATATCAGGCAGTGAATGAGGGTGAGAAAGATTCCGAGAGACGCGATACGGTTCGCCTCTTTTTGATGCCCTGCTCCCAGGGCCATGGAGAGAAGGGAACCTATCCCGACACCCATGCCGACACCGACAGATAGGATAATATTCTGTAGGGGAAAAGCCAGGGAAACGGCTGTAATCGCATCCGTGCCGAGCTGCGCGACCCAGATGCTGTCTACTATATTGTAAAGGGACTGAATGAACATGGACAGCACAACAGGGATGGACATGGAACGCACGAGCTGAGGGATGGGTGTTTCTTTCAGGAATGTATTCTGCATGATCAGTATCCTTTCTCGTCATAAAAAAGCCTTCCCGCCTGTTTTGATGCGGGAAGGCTTGCATGTACATCTTCATTATACACGATTCTCGTCAAAAAACAACTGTTTTTTTAATTCCACCAGTTTGGCAGTAAATCTTGTAATGACATGACAGTCCAAGGTTCCCGGCTCATGAGAACTTGTATGTTGCGGGCATTAGGACCTAGCTGCATCAACATTTCCCGACAGGCGCCGCAGGGAGAGAGAATCTGTCCTTGACTGCCAACTGCTACAATACGGAGAATTTCCTGTTCGCCGCAGGTAATCATACGGGCTATGGCATTGCGTTCTGCGCACATGCCCAGCGTACAGGCCGTGTCAATACAGACACCGGTATAGATGTTCCGGGAGGCCGTATATAGGGCCGCACCGACACCGCCGGCTTCGATACAGGAAGAAATCTCCCGGGGATTCAGTACGGACAATGCCTTTTGATACAAGGTTTCCCAGAGAGCACGGTCAGGATCTTTCTGAATCTGTTCATATTCTGAGAACAGAAGGGAGTAGCAGATCTCGTCATAGACACCTTGATTGCAGTATCCCTGTCCTCGACGGATTCCCTCGGGCTGGAAGCCGCAGTTTCGTAGTATATAGCCGGCAGCGGGATTGTCTGGATGATGGCCGGCAGTAAGACAGGAGACAGAAAGTGTATCAAAAAAGAAGGATATAGCGGCGGTGAAGGCTTCGGTCATGAGTCCCTGATTCCACCAGGGATGTCCTATACAGGCGTCGAGGGATACAGAAGAAGTCGCTTCGGTAACAACGCCACGCAGAAACCCGATGACCTCTCCCAGAGAGGTAAGCTCAATAGCCCAATGGAAATAGGTGGGGGATAAACAGTTCGCGCACCATTTGTTGATGATGTCTCGGGATTCAGAAACACTTTGAGGCGGAGCAAAGGCAAGAAAACGCGTGACATTTTTATCTGACGCAAAGTTGCGGTATACTTCTTCTGCATCCTCTGGAGAGAATGGTCTTACAATCAGCCGTTGTGTTTGTAGAATGGGTGTTTCTGTCAATGACATACTCAAGCCTCCTGGAATATATAGGTTATTTTCATTATAAGCTGGAAAATAATACGCGTCAAGAGGGGAATATGATATAAAGCAAGAAAGAAAACGATACGATTACATTCGTGTATATTCTGTTTCTCCTTGCGAGGGCAGGAACTCTATCAGGTAAGCCCGTTGTTAATGCTTTATGAAAACGCGGTTGTATAAGACCAAGGATCTGAATATTACATGGGAGAGACACAGGGGCCTTCGATGAAAGTTGAAAAAGGAATGAAAACGCGATATGCATCTGGAGAAAGGGATTTTAGATTGTTATGTTCACCGGTATGTTTTTGAAAAAACTCTTGTTATATTTGGAAAGATGGGGTATAATAGGAGAAAGCAATATGCAAGGAGGATGGATCAATTATGAGTGCATTAGAGATGGATCAAGTAAAAGAACTTCTTTCCAAGAAAAAAGACAAGAAATTTATGTGGATTCTGCTGGGCGCAGTGCTGGCAGTAGCTGCATTGATCACGGTTGTATTCCTATTGAAACGTAAAGAGGAAGAGGACTGGGATGAAGATGACTTCGACGACGAAGATTGGGACGACGAAGACGATGATGAAGATTATGACGACGAAGAGGACGAGGAGTCTGACGAGGACGAAGAAGACGATGCAGAGTCCAAGGATGAAGATTCTACCGATGAGGAGTCATAATCTATGAAGAAACAACCCACTCTCTTTCAAGGCAGGGTGGAGTCGGTAGCTTTTCCGAATAAAGGCACGGTTCTTCCGGCGGTGCCGGAGTACTCTGATGAAGAGGCTCCCACCGCCGGTTTTTCTGCCTATCAGGCTCCTGACCACCCTGTGCATGTGAAAAATGTCCTGCCGGGACAGATTGTCGAAGTATTTCAATCTCCGCATCAGCGTAAGCGCAGAGAAGGAACACTGCGCCGCGTCATTCGCCCTGCCTCCTACGAAGTACCATCCAGGTGTCCCCATGCGAATATCTGCGGAGGCTGCTCCTATCAGACGGTCTCCTATGATATTCAGCTTTCCTGGAAAGAGGACATGGTTCGTAAACTCTTGGCTCCGGTACTTGACGGCGAATCCTATGCATTTAACCCCATCGTTCCTAGCCCCTTAGTCTATGCCTATCGCAACAAGATGGAATTCTCCTTTGGTGATGCGTATAAAGGCGGGCCTCTGGCTCTCGGTTTACATAAGCAGAATGCCTTTCACGACATCGTGCCCGTAGAGCACTGTCAGATTGTGCATCCTGACTATGGAGTGCTGTTAGCAGGCGTACAGCAGTATTTTCAGCAGATAGGTGTCTCTTTTTATCATTCCCGCAGTCATGAGGGATTATTGCGCCATCTGGTGATTCGTCGCAGCTTCATGGATGGATCGCTGCTGGTGAATCTGGTCACTTCATCGCAAGGCGTATTGGACGAAGAGGCGTTTGTACAAACGATTCTATCGCTGCCCTTGGAGGGAAAGGTGACAGGGATTCTGCACACCGTGAATGATTCTCTGGCTGATGTAGTGAAACCGGAGCAGGTATATCTGCTCTATGGAGAAAATTTCCTGACGGAACGCCTGTTGGGCCTGACCTTCCGTCTGTCCGCCTTTTCCTTCTTTCAGACGAATACGCGGGGCGCAGAGCGTCTGTACGAGACGATCCGAAATCTGGCTGGCGAAGTGGGCCATAAGACCGTTTTTGATCTGTACTGCGGGACAGGAACCATCGCGCAGATCATGGCCGGTGCAGGTGCTGGCAAGGTGCTGGGCATCGAACTGGTGGAAGAGGCTGTTCGTGCGGCGGAGGAGAATGCTCGCCTGAATGGCCTGGAGAACTGCTCCTTCCTGGCAGGAGACGTCCTGAAGCTGGTCGATACGCTGCAGGAGAAGCCAGATCTGATCATTCTGGATCCGCCGCGGGATGGGATTCATCCGAAGGCGCTGCCGAAGATTCTCGCTTACGCGCCAGAGCAGTTTATCTATGTCTCCTGTAAGCCTACTTCCTTGGTACGGGATCTGCCTGCGTTTCTGGAGGCCGGGTACAGG
>CALBGL010000071.1 GCA_937892735.1 uncultured Clostridia bacterium
TGCGCCTTGCCGCTGCCTGTACCACTGGCGGGACGCTTCCGGGCATGAAGCCCATGCAGCCGTTTCAAGTGATTTATCAGACCGCCGAGGACGGTTTGGGCGATACCGTCAAACCCCGCTTATAGAAGCCGCCGTAGACCTTGACCGGGTGCTTGTGATTGATGAAGCAAAACGAGAACTTACCCTATCTGACGAGCGCATAGAGAAAGCAATCGTACAGAACGGGGCACGTCTGATTATCCTTGACCCGGAAACAGGCTTTGAGTGGATAGGCAATTATGATATAACCGCCGACGAGCTGCTGTCCGGCGCGGGCGGCAACAACGCAAACAAAACCGAACAGGCTGAAAAGCTGATACTTGACCTACTGGCAGACGGAAAAGAACTTGCCAGCGAGGACATAGAGAAAGCCGCAGCCGACGCGGAGATTTCTGCCGTACTGTCCGGGCGGCAAAGAAAAACCTTGACGGGCGCATTACTTCAAAGCGTATCGGCGCAGCATGGTATCACGCCCTAAAAAAGTGAACTGGCAAAATCCAAGTGGCAAAATCCAGATACCTTGCCACTTTGCCACTTCGCCACTTCAACCATAATCCCACCGCCCCATGTATGACCGCGTGGGGCTTTATCGTGGAAAAAAGAGCCTATGTTGCGTCAATAACTCAAAAAAGCACTTGACAAAACGCTTCATGGCGTACCACTCGATACATTGCCGTTTCAATCATTGAAGTGTAGCTGACAGGCTGTGGTTAAATCATAGAAACGCCAGATGAATGCCCTTATCGCCGGCTTACTCTTTCCCTCTATCAGGTGGATTCAGGACTTGTACCTGCTAAAAACGTGCGCCGTCAGGCGTACCAAAAAAGTCTCTTGAAAAACACAAAACAATGATTTTTCAAGAGACTTTTCTAGATATTCTTTATCGAGTTTTGCCTCACTCCTCGAGCCTCGCATACTTCTCAATTGTTTTTTATAAGATTCCATGCTATATTAAAGATATCCACATCTAAGACTGACCATTTCTACATATTTGACGGGAAAGCCATAGTTCTTGTTTTCTGGTCAGACAAGATCCTTATCCAAACCCGAATAGGAGAAATTTCATGATACATAATCCAAATCCACAAATCACAGAAATCATTACTCTTGCCAAAAAACTCTTTACAGAAGATCTGCTGGGAGTCTATTTATACGGCTCATCAGTTTTGGGAGGACTGCGCCCAAACAGCGATCTTGACCTATTGATCCTGATAAAGACAAGGTTATCCAGAGAAATGCGCAAAACGTTGACACGCCGACTGCTTGAAATCTCTGGAAAAGTGGGATGTGCGGATAAACGACCTATGGAAGTAACAGTTCTATGTCATAAAGATCTTGTTTCTTGGCATTTCCCGCCACGCTATGAATATATGTATGGAGAATGGCTGCGCACCGAGATTGAAGCTGGAATGATTCCTTCTGCTGAAAACGATCCCGATCTGGCCATCCTGCTTTGGCAGGCGCGTACATATGGCATATCCCTAATCGGGAAGCATATAGAATCCATGCTTCCCTCTATCCCTTTCCAAGATATTCGAAATGCTATCCGAGATTCTCTGCCGAGCTTGATTTCTAATATCATACAAGATGAAAGAAACGTGCTGCTGACACTGTGCCGAATGTGGTATACTCTCGCAACTGGCACCATCTGTTCCAAGGACGCAGCAGCCCGATGGGTCATTCCACGGCTTCCCCAGGATTATGTTTCTCTTGTTGACATGGCAGAGAAAGCCTATCTGGGTGAAATGACAGATTGCTGGGAAGGGAAGAGGGATTTGCTTGTTCAACTGGGTACATGGATGCAGCAGCAAATCGAGGATTTCTTTATCTCCCCTGTTCTGTCATAATCAGAATTCCAAGGCTATCATCCGAATAGGCAATGCTTAAATAAATTTCATTCTTCCATAACATCGTTCCAACGGAGACGGAGTTTTCGGCTTGAGAAATTTCCTGATAGCCTTTATCCTTCAGCTGTTCCACATATCGGTTGGATTCCTCTCGGGAGATGTCTTTCAGCCAGACGCCAAACTTTCCTTCGGACGACCAATCATTGATATACTCTACCTGACCGGATTCCGGTTTGAGAATCTGTGCTGTATAGTCATTTTCTGGCCAGTCAGAAGCAGGCGCGAAATCCTCTGCTGTCACACGCCAAATGGATTCTTCTGACTTTGCCGGCGCCGCGCAGCCGGCAAAACAAATTAAAAAACATAAGAATAGTATCCATCGAATGTAGCGCATACGCCTATCCTCTTTTCCTCAGATGACGAATCCAAAGATATATTCCCGCTGCCAGCGCTAAAACGCCTAAGAGCATCAAGATCCATGCTGGATCTATCCAGCTTCCGCTTACCTGAATCTGCGTCATCGCATCGGCCTGCCCAATCATATGGGCAGGTGTTCTTAGATATAGAGGAATTCCCCCTGCCAAGAACAGCACGACGGCTAATAACCACAAGATACCCATTCGTATTCTTGTTTTTCTTCGTTTCTGAATCTCATCCATTTTT
Organism: uncultured Clostridia bacterium; assembly: GCA_937892735.1. Taxonomy (GTDB): domain Bacteria; phylum Bacillota; class Clostridia; order Lachnospirales; family Bianqueaceae; genus Faecimorpha. The sequence goes on from CALBGL010000071.1 coordinate 2,550, forward strand.
CCTAGCTGCTCATGAATATGATACACATATTCCTTGGGCGATCCCAGACGGGCTATCACCTCTTCCTCTGTTTCCCCATGTTCCACCGCCGAATCAAAGAGCTCCTGCAGATCGCGAATCATTTCCTGTTTCTCCTCCTTAGAGAGACAAAGAGCTCTTTTTACCCTTTGAATATATTGCCTTCTCATTTGCTTTCCTCCAAAAAATCCTTTATTCCAATGATTTCATCCACACAAGCCGTATATCGCTGCCAAAAGTCTATCAGTTCTGTTAGGACGGCTCGTCCCTTTTCAGTGATCGAATAATATTTCTTAGAACCTCCATTCGCAGCGGCTGGTGCAATCCGGCACTGGATCAATTCCGCGCTTTGCAGACGATACAGTATCGGATAAATCGTACCTTCTCTAGCGTATCCAAGAACCATTGCCCCCTTATCATTTAACTCTGTAATCAGCTCATATCCATAGGTCTCTTTTTGGGCGATCAGATGCAAAAGAATCATTTCCAGAGATCCCTTTTTAAATTGCTGCACATAACGGTTTTCCAATCATACTTTCCTCCTTTCTATGTATTTAGCATTACTAAATAGTAATGCTACTATATCATCTTTCTCTCCTTTTGTCAATAAAAAAAAATAAGCCTATGGAGAAAATGCTTCTGCATTCTCCATAGGCCCTTCGGAATTCTGAATTGGTTTATACCAACCAATCCTCAATCACGTCATCCAGATGACGGATATCCAGCTGACACTGATTGCACAACATTGCCAACCGTCTCACAGCAGCTGCATCCACGGAAATATCCGAGATCTGACGGCAGACATGCCCTTCAGCCATAGCTTCTAGTCCGTAGGTTATGTAACTGCCTCTCTCTTCGTTTTCCAGACGCTCTGTGAAAAATCGATATTCAATCCTCATCACTTTTCCCTCCTTTCTGAAGGTCCGCATGCGAATGCGAAATCATCCCTTCATATACTAAACGCATTTGCCCCCCTCAAATGGGTAGTTTTTAACAAAAAGTTCACAAAAAAAGAGAGAAGACCTTCAGAAGAAAAAACGGTCATGCTCTTTGGAAAAAGAACATGACCGAATTCATTTTGTTATGGCCAAAATAGTAAATGCAGGACAAAGGCCGCTTGAGCGCTGTAATACAACAGGATCGATACATACGCGAACTGCCTGGGAATCCTTTTTACTGCTAACTGTAAATGTGCTAACAGCAGATCGGACGCGACAAATAAAAGTGCTGCCACCATTGAGATCCAATGACCGCCTGACAAAACACAGGAGATGGCCCCTGATAAAAGCAGCCCGCTGATCGCTCCGTAGAGCCGAAACCCGATTCCCAAGATTCCCTCTGCCTTCCATACCCGTGAACGAATCAAAAGGTCTACCAGCGCCAGGAGTAAGAACACCAAAAGATACGGCCACCAATACTGTACTCGTGTCAACTGTAAAAAAGAAAGAAAATACAGAAGATGCCCCAGCGCAAAACAACCACCGCCCACGATCACAAAAAGAACCGTGTGTTCCTCCTTGCTGATATGCGGTGTACTGAGAAACATATCCCCCAGCATCCCGGCGACTAATCCGCCTAAAACCAGTTCTCGCCCCAAGCTGGGAACGGAAGGTGTCACAGCGGACGCCAGAATTCCAGCAAAAACAAACAATAGACTGGCGAATGTCTTCCAAAGATAGGCCTCCGTAGCCTTCCCTCTCTGCTCCTGATGAACCATCCATAAACCCGTAACGATGGATAGGAGCAGCATGCAAACGACCATAGGTTCCATCTTCTTATGAACAGATTATAATCGGATCAAAGCCGATAAAGAGCCCTGTCTCTACCACGCCTACAATCTGGATCAAGTCCCGCTCCAGACTTTCCTGCACGTTTGTGAAGCGGGCATCCAATATGAAGTGTCCATGCTCTGTGATCACTGGGCCGTCTTTCGCCTTCGCAAGCCGCATCTTGACGGACTGTGCGCCTAATCCAAACAACTTCTCTCTTATATACTGAAGCGACTCGTATTGACATTCCACAGGAATCGCAAACTTTTCCCCCAATGATTCCACTTTCTTGGATTCATCGATCAGGATATACCGTATCGGCGATGCGGCCATGACCATCTTCTCTCGAAACATAGCGCCGCCGCGACCCTTGATGAGCCAGCCATGAGGATCCACTTCATCAGCCCCATCAAAACACCAATCCGGCCTGGCTGAAAGCAGTGTTGCCGTGGGAATCCCCAAAGAGGCGCAGGTGATCTCCATCTCCTGGGACGTGGGAATGGCCGTAATCTGCAGATTCTCCTTCCGGACCCTCTCAGCGATCGCATACACTGCCAAGAGAGAAGTCGATCCCGATCCAAACCCAATGACCTGGCCATTCTCCGCCTTCGAGGCGACCGTTTGTGCCACTTGCTCCTTTTCTTCTCGATTCTTGATTTCACCGTTCCATTGCAGATTCTGCATCTGATCTGAATTCCAATTCATATCCCATTCTCCTTTCTTCTCTCTCTTTAAAACGATCCGCCCCGTCCACCGTGGCTGAAACCGCCACTGGAAACATGGTGGCCTCCACCACCACCTCCTCCGTGATTCGGCGGATTTTTAGGAATCCGAGTACGTGTCGTATATTCTCTTAGGTACAGATCATCCTGCTGCACGATCGAAAAGGATCCCGGCTGCATATAGGTATTGCTGTTGACTGTCACCTTATTGGCCCGCTTCTTCACCAAAATCCAGACAATAATACCGGATCCGCCTGCCGCGATCACAAGGTAAAAGGGAACTCGAGCAACGCTCGCCGCAAGACGGTCCTCCAGAGTGATCGGCAGATTCGGATTGCGGAACCGGTTCATAAAATCTATAAAATCCTCGGCCGCCTGCGCCCAATCACTATCCGACAAGCTCGGCACAAATGCATCCTCTAGATCATCCAGATGGCTGTTCGTGAAATAATCTTCCGCGCCGCCGGATGTGCTGATATGATATCGTCTACTGTTTATATCTACGGCCAGGAGTACCCCGGTTCCATGTGGCTCATCATATCCATAGGCATGCTCATCATAAAAATCATCCGCCAGATCCTGCATCTCACTCGCATTATACCCATCATTTACAAAGAGTACGACGATATCCAGGCCCTTCTTTTCCACCATCTTGGCTGCTTCACTCTCCAGACGTTCCAGTTCACTGTCCGACAGCGCGCCCGCATAGTCAAAAATCCATTGTTTCTCTTCCATCGCCTGTACCTGGGGGGTAAACACACAGAGGAATAAAGAAATGATGACCGCAAAAACTCCATATTTTCTCATAGAAACAACATGCCTCCCATAAAGAGCACTGCAAAAATCCCCGCGGCGATTCCGCCAAACCATGCCACCACCCGCTTACGATCCACGGGCGGAGTACCTATGATCTTTCCTGTCTGCCCATTCATAGCAAACTGATACGTCTGTCCCTGATATCTATATCGGTGAATCCACACGGGAAGCAGTGTATATACCGCGTTCGTTCCCCGATATACATTCTGAAACTGTACGTTCGTCACCGTCGTATAGCCTACGATCGTATCCCGTACTTTCTGACGTGTATATCCATCCAACCGCTCTTTGATCCGTGGATATACATCCTTCGGCGTCTGATCAAATTTCTCCGCCTGAAACCCTGCCAGATACGGCATCTGAAACGCTTCCAGTTCCTGATAATCATATGGCTCCAATAGATCCATCGTACCGTCTTCTAATTGCAGGGAACCATCCGCGGGCACTTTATCGTACTCCATAATCGCACGGCGCCGTACCGCGTAATATTTTGTATTCGTATACAGATAATCTCCCATCGGCCAGGTTCGCACCCGAGTCGCATTGGCCGTCATACCACCATCCACCGTACAGTCAAAGAGCCAGAAAGGAACATATAGCCCCGTCAGCTTTTCCAGCTCCTGCGGAGACGCAAAGTCCCTCGGAGTAAAACGACCGTTGCGGCACCATTTCTTAAAGGCTTCCTGCGCCTGTTCCTTCGAAATCTTAAAAGGGATGACGCTGGCTGGCCGATAGATTCCTGATAGCTTGGAAGGAATGATCGTAGGAGACCCGCAAAACGTACAGAACGTCGCGGTGGTATTCGCATCCGTCATGATCTCGGCGCCGCAGCTGGGACAATGATAGGCGCTGATGGACTCCTCAAAAGCGCGGTCCTGTTCCGTCTGTTCCGTCTGTTCGGTCTGTTCCTGCGGTCCCTCTTCCCGCATCGCCTCTTCCATCGCCTCCTGCGGTGTGAACGTGCTGTGACAATGATCGCAGGTCATAAGCTCCGTCTCCGCGTCATATTCCAACACGGCGCCGCAATGAGGACACTTATAGATTAACGTGGACATCCTACTTCTCCTTCCCTCTGCTTGGAAAATAAAAAACAAATAGCACCATTATGAAAACCCACAGACAGGCGCCTATGCCCCATGCCACCCCATGCGGAGCGATGATCTGCCATACGTTTCCCCATCGCTCCGTGTCGCCAAAGACACATACGGCGATCGCCACACTGCCAACGGCCTCTATAAGCACCATCCCGGCACCGCAGTCCTTGGCAATCTGCGCCCCCCTGTGCCACTGCTTGACCGCAAGATCCACCGTCTTCTCCAGGGAGGTATTCATGAGCTCGAGCGCCATGACAGACGCTATTACCAGAAATAGGAGCGCCCATTCCATTCGCTGGCAGCCATATATCATTCCCACGCCTATCACGGTGATGGCTGCGCAGATATGGATCCGGAAATTACGTTCCTCCCGGATAGCATATTGTATGCCTCGGAAGGCATACGCAAAACTGCGCCCCAGGTTCTTCCACTCTCTTCTCATTGAGAATTCTCCGAAGACTCTTCGGAAACCGAATCCGTACTTCCCTGCGAATCGTTCACAGAGGAGGAATCCACAGATGAATCATGCTGCGAGGACTCCTTTTCTGCCGTCTGTCCGGCTGCATTTTGTGCGCGATTCGGATACAAGGCTTGTAATTCCTGATAAATTCCATCTGCCAGAGCCTCCGCCAGACTCTGCTGATAGGAATCGCTAGTAATCTTATTATAATCCTCCGTATCCGTCAGATATGCCATCTCCATTAAAACCGTAGGCACATTCGTCTCCGCGAGAATATCATAACTTTCAGCCGCAATCCCCCGATCCTCAGTCTCTAAAGCGGCGGCGGCCCGCGTCTGCAGCGTCTGCGCGATCTGCTGGGACATCTGTGACACACTGAGTTTTCTTTCTGTGCTGGACTCTTCTGTCCCTGTCGTCTGCTCCGTACCGTCAGACTGCCTGTAATACGTTGTCGCGCCCCTTCTTTCCGACGATCCGGCAAAATAATCACAATGCAGACTAATCGCCAGATCCCCGTTCGACGTATTGATAATCGACACCCGCTGGTCTGTATCTAATGTGGAATCATCGCTTCGTGTCATCACGACCTGCACATCTGGATACTTGGCTTCCAGCATTGCCTGAAGTTTCAGCGCGACCTGAAGATTAATCGTTTTCTCCACGGTATCTCCCATGCCGGGATTTCCGCTGTCGGTGCCTCCACAGCCGGGATCGATCACCACAGTATAGCGCTTCGTAACTGTCTCTTCCTCTTCCTGCTGCCGCGTATTGACACCCTGCGTCATATTCACGAGGCCCGATGTCCATCCTACCGTCTGCCGCGCGATCTCTCCCATACTATTGGAAGCCCCAACCTGCTGAGATGCATTACTGCTTTCCAGTCCCGCTGTCTGGCCTCCGTTTTTTTCCTCCTGCTGCGAGGAGGACGCGCATGCGCGTATCAGCAGAATCAAGGCCACGAGCAAGACTGCGAGGACAATCAAGAAGCCCAGAAATCGCTTAGGATTCTGCAGCTGATACTTCTTTCGTTTCTTTCTCTTTACCGGTGGGCGCCTATATGTAGACATGACGAATCTCCTTTTCTTTTAAGCTCACTCCAACTCACAATTCACTATAATGGAAAATAGCCTCTCTCCGACTCAGCATCTCCCTCTCCCTCGTCTGACAGGAAAAGATCAGAATCTGCCGAGAAGATGCCTCTTGACATAAAAGATCCAGAACCTTCCTGAGTCTCTCCTCATCGTATCTGGCAAAAGCATCATCCAGGATCAGGGGAAGTCGCGCATTCGGGCTCAGAAGATCGATCATGCCCAAACGCACCGCAAAGTAGATCTGATCTCCTGTACCCGCAGACAGACGATCCAGTGGGAGATCCTTTCCATCGGCTCCTGCTGCCCGAATCCCGGAAGCATTCGATACATCAACAGTATTATACCGCCCCGCCGTGATATTTTCTACCGTCTTTTTAATTTTCTCTGTTAAAATCGGAGCGTATTCCCGTCGTACTTCCTGAGATAATGATTCGATGGCCGCGGCGGCGGCTTGCAGGGAATCCCGTTCCATCACAAGCCGCTCTTTCTGGCTCGCTACCTGGGCCATCTCTTCCCGCAGTTCTGCTCTGTCCTCTTCCTGTTTTCCCAGCTCCTGCAGCCGCTTTTGCAGCAAGGCTCTGCGATCTCTGAGAATCCCGGAAGCATATAAACAGGCCCACCTATTTCTTTCTTCCTGCAATTCCATCAGGCGGCTCTTGCTAGCCTCTCTTTTGATCTGCTCCTGCATGATTCCTTCATACTCTTCTACCGAGGAAACGGACAAGTGCGCCAGCGTCTTTTGCAGCCTCTCCTGCGCCGCCTCCAAAGATATCGCTCTTTGTTTTTTTTGCTGCAGCGCATCCTGATACAAAGCCTCCGCTCTGCCCTGTGCCAGACGTTTTTCTTCCTCTTTTGCTCTTTGCTCCCGTTCTGCCTGAAGCCTTTGACGCTCCTGCTCCTGATATTTCCGGAAGACATAGAATAAAAGTCCCGCACCTCCCGCACACAGGATCAGGCAAAACGGGGAAAGCCATACGCCGAGCCCCATGCCGAGTACACATAAGAGTAGACCCACATTCCTCCACAATCCAATGGGATATGAAGGAGCTTCCGGCGACGTATCCATCGCCGAATCCGTCGGTTCTGCCGATTCCATAGTACGCTCTTTCACCAGGAGTTCTGCCTCCGCAAAACGCTCCCGTCCCAGTTCCACATCCTTTTGCAGCCGTAAAAGTTCCTGATACTGTTTCTGATCGCCCAGCCTGGCCTGTTCCTGCTGGCGTTCTCTGGCGATGAGTTCTGTTTCCTCCCTCGACAGCCTCTCCATATGCGCCTTCTGTTCCGGGGTACCTGCCCGATTCAAAAGCATAAACGCGTCTTCCGCATCCTCCACATCCTCTGGAAGCTGGGATAATTCTTGATAAATCCGTTCCTGGCGTGCTCGCGCCTCTCTGGACTCCTTGAGTCGTGCCTTCAGCGCTTCCTCCCGTATAGAGAGTTCCCCCAGGAGCGTATTCTTCTCCTGGCTTTCGCTGCCGATTTGTTCCCATTGCTCCCGCAGATTAGATAAAGAATGGCGCACGGAGATCTCTTCATCGCCGGAGGACGTCAGATTCAGCAAACTTTCCTGCAGTTCTCCTCCCACCTGCGACAAATCCGCGCTGGCCTTTCCCTGTACAATACTAATGGTATTCCGAAAGGCCGCCGCAGAAATCTTAAAATCCCGCGCTGCCGGCTCCCACTGTCTGTAAAACTCATTATAAGGAAGTTCTTTTGTCAGATCCTCTTTTGTGGCGACGTCCCACATCTGCACTTCGTCTTTTTCAAAGTCTCTGTGTACGGCTACATACTGCCCCTCTGTCTCATATACCAGAGTCCCGCCATAGGATCCGCCATCCCACGGCCGGTACTTCTCATAGTCCGCCGTATATTGACGGCGCTGGGCCGGCTTATAGAAACCATAGAGTATGCCCTCGATAAACTTCATCAGGGTCGTCTTTCCTGATTCGTTATGACCATATATGACATTGAGCCCCTCAGAAAAAACGATCTGCCGGTTCCGATATTGACCAAATCCTTCAATATTAGCTTCTACAAACCGCATTCCCATCACCTGCCTTTCTCTTGACTATGCAGCAAAGCCTCAACTCCCGCGGCTAATGCCGACTCCAAGAGCTTTCTTCCTCCCTCACTATCTGCTTTCCGGATTCTCTCCTGCATGGTCGCAATATATCTCCCCAGGAGATTGTCTGGGTTTGCCTCCCGAATCCGGTCATAGCTCAATTCCGGCGCGGTCTGATCCGTGATGGTCAGACTGAAGAACCGGCTGGGCACCAGAAGCCGTCTTACTGTTTCTATATTGATCGGAAGGAAGCCCCCCCGCTCTCCCGTCAGCACAACTCTGCAAAAATCCCGCCGGCGGTTCACACTCGAAAACGACGCTGCAATCCGGTCTCCGATCGTCTCCTCGTCCTGTTCTCCCCGCAGCGTGATCTCCCGACTCACGAAGTCGCGTCTGCCTGTCTTCACACGTCGAAGACGCCGCAGGCAGCTTGTTCCTTCTTTTTCCAATTCCACAATCCAGAATCCCGGGCTCCCGGGATCGTCGAAGGAGATCGACACCGGACTGCCGGCATACGCCGCCCACACCGCTCCTTCCCGCCCCCAGCAGATCGGATGATTCCTGTGCCCCAAAGCGCAATAATCGATTCCCATCTGTTGGATGACCTGCATATCAATAGGATGGTAGCTGGAAACCTCCTGGTCCGCCTCTCCGTGCAGCATCAGAATCTGAAACTGTCCCTGAGACGCTTTGGGGATGAACTGAGAAAAACCATCCGGCCACACCTCGTCGCTCCAGCTCTCTGCCCACAAGACCACATCTTTCTCCGGAAAATCATAGCGTTTCAACCCGGGAGGCACTCTATGCACGTTATCCGGCCATTCTCCCGGTTCTTCCTTGGGATCCGCTTCTCCCAAAATCCAGACCACCTGCACCGGCGCGATCTCCTGAAACAGATCCCGGCATCGCTCCCTATCCGCGGGAGATAACTCCCCATCCATCAGATTTCCACAGACAAGCAGCAGGTCCGCCTTTTCTTCTTTCGCGCACTGACAGATCTGATCCAGCACCTGCCAGATCTCCTGCCGCCACAAGGCGCCTTCCTCCGGAAGCAAACCGGCTCCCTCAAAGGAATGTCCCAAGTGAATGTCCGCCGTGTGCACAATCTTAAGACCCATTCCCGCTGCCTCCTTCCTGCCTTATTTCACATCCATACTGAGCAGCCCGCTGCGAAATACCGCGCCGCGCAGCTTCGGACTATACATAATCACCGACTTCATGGCCTTAGCCGCCAATCCCCACCGCAGTTTAAAAACTCGCTTGCGATATAGGTTTTCCGTCTCTTCTGGTGTCTTTCGATACAAAAGCGCTTCTCCCAGTGCTGTCCCCGAAGACAGCGCATAGCTAATGCCTTCTTCCGAACTGGCGCTGATGAATCCTGCGGCCTCTCCTACCAAGAACACACGTCCCTTCCCCAAATACACACTGCCGGGCCCATACGGACGCAGCAGAATCGCGCCCTGCTCTTGCACGGACTCACCCAGCGAGAATCCACTAGCTCGCACACGATGCTTTAAATACTGAAAACGGCCTCGCACGTTTTTTCCCTCCGGAATCGCCGCTCCTAAAATGATATGACCGGCTTTGGGAATCATCCAGGAATAGTAATCGGTTATCCTCTGATCAAACAGCGCGACATAATACGGCATTTCCTCTTCTACCGTAAACCATTGCTGCAAAGAGACATACCGCCGAATCGGAAAACGGGGCTCATCCGGACCGCAATACTTCTGTTCCAAATGACGCCGTACCAGAGATGCCGCGCCATCGGCTCCTATCAGGTACCGCGTCTTCACCTGGCGTACTGTTCCATTTTTCTCCCGCAGCGTCACCTCCACATGGGTCTCATAGGGCGTATAGCTGACGACTGTCGTCCTATCGCAGAGATCTACCCGCGGCGACAGGAGCGCTTCGGATAGCATCCATCTGTCGAAGGCCCCTCGGCGAATATTGATATAGTGTTTCGGATAATACCGCTCCTGATTGGTGTCATAATCAATGGCTCGAATCGCAAACACTTGGGGCGTTTCGAGCACCTCCTTCGGCAATGCCAATCCGAGCTTCGCCAGGACTTCCTGTGCCGTCGGATTCAAAAGTCCGCCGCAGCTCTTCTCTTTTCCATCTTCGATGGGAACATGCAGATCCCTGGATTCGACAAGCAATACACTGCAGCGTTTACCCGCCGTCTGCGCCAACATGCAGCCGGCGGGACCTGCTCCCACGACGATGACTTCATACATATCCATCCTGGTTCCTCCTTTTGGTTTTATTTCAAAACTCTCCAGCTCTTTAGATATTTGTTTTTCAAGATATCCCCCGTAGCCTTTCCCCAGCCCAAAGGATACTCTCCTACACAAATCAGATTCCATCCGGGAGCAAACGTGCCCAAAAGTGTTTCTCCCCTCAAATAGCGATGCGCCTCCTCCTGCAGCAAAGATATGGCCCTCCCAGCCCACTCTCGCCTCAGAACCATGGCCAGCGCCTGCGAAGGCTCCAGACGGCTATACCGGGTTTCTCCCAGCAGCAGACCAGGCCGCAGAACGCGAAGTCCATGCAGACGTGCGGGATCCAGAAGCATCGCATAGACCTTATCCCCCGACACATGAATCTGACTGCCTGCCGGCAGGATCTCTCTATAGGGACGTCTCAGATTCTCCGCCGCCCACTGCTCCCATGGCGCACAGCCCTTTCCCTCGCTCCAGGATATCGGCACCCGCACAGAGTTTCCCTCCCGCCTAAACAGTGCCACGAAATGTCCTTCTCCGCGCAGCCGATGCGGCCAGAAACGCGCACAACCCACAAGTTCTGGCAAGGCTGGTTCAGCCCAGGCAGGGACTCCATCCGCTACTCCTTCCGGCTTTGGCAACGCCTCCAGATGAAAATCCGGATGTGCCTGTAGAAAATCTGCTACCGTCTGCTCATCCTCAAGCGGCGCGTACGTACACGTAGAATACAGAAGCATTCCACCCGGCGCCACCATCTTAGCCGCCTCCGGCAGAATCTCGCGCTGCAGCTTCGCATAATAGGCATTGCCATATTGAAGCCAGTTTTTCGTGATCGAAGGATCCTTACGAAACATTCCTTCCCCGCTACAAGGCGCGTCTACCAATACCTTATCGAAAAAACCAGAGAAACGTTCCGCCAGTTTATAAGGCGCCTCGGATACGACGATCCCATTGGCAATGCTAAAGGCTTCCAGGTTGCGAAGCAGCGCCTTGGCCCGGGAAGGACTGATATCATTGGCTACAAGAAGCCCTGTCCCCGCCAGCTTGGCGCCCAATGCGGTACTTTTGCCGCCCGGGGCCGCACAGAGATCCAAAACCCGATCTCCTGGCTCAATGGGGAGGAAGGAAGCCGGCGCCATCGCGCTCGGCTCCTGTAAATAATAAAGACCCGCCGCATAAAACGGATGATGGGAAAGTGACGCCGACTCTTCCTTCAGATAGATTCCCAGCGGACACCAGGGCACCGAATCTCCCAGGTTCTCATCTTTCATCTGTTTTCGCAAGCTTTCTGGCGTAACTTTCAATGGATTGACCCGCAGCGCCTTAGCATACGGCTCTTCCATGGCAGCCTCATAGGCCGCACATTCCTCATCTCCTAACAGAGAGCGCATCTGTTCCCGATATATCTCTGGAAGCTTCATTGCAGCGATCCCATATGGGCGACAGCCTTCATGATCCCAATCTTACCATGCTCCCATGTCAACGCCCCCTGGAAATAAGCCACATACGGTTCCCGCATGGGCGCATCCGCGGATAGTTCTATAGTGGCTCCGGAAATGAAGTTTCCTGCCGCCATGATCACCGGATGGTCATATCCGGGCATGTCCCAGGCCACCGGCGTCACATACGAATCCACCGGGGAAGCAAACTGAATCCCCTGGCAGAACTTCTCCAGCGGTTCCGGCGCTCCAAAGGTGACTGTCTGTACGATATCATGCCGTACTTCTTCCGGTGCGGGATATACCAAATAGCCCAGATCCTGAAAGACCTTGGCCGCGAAGATTGCCGTCTTGACTGCCGCTTCTACCACGGCAGGCGCCTGAAACAGACCTTGATAAAGAGACCGATTCACGCCCAGCGTTGGCCCTTGTTCCTTGCCCAGCCCCGGTGCCGTCAATCGTACCGCACATCTCTCGATCAGATCCTTGCGCCCCACAATATAACCACCAATCGGAGCAAGTCCACCGCCCAGATTCTTGATGAGGGACCCCACGCACAGATCCGCCCCCACATTCGTAGGCTCTATCACCTCGGTAAACTCTCCATAACAGTTGTCTACCATACAGATCACATCGGGACGCACCGCCTTTACAGCCTGAATGATGCTGCCAATCTCTTCCACAGACAGCGTGTGCCGCACCTTATACCCCTTAGAGCGCTGAATCCCCACCAGCTTCGTCTCCGGCCGCAATGCCCGTACGACCGCTTCCGGATCCGGCGTTCCATCCTTCTTCAGTTCCACCTGTCCATAGGTAATACCGTATTCCATGAGGCTGCCCAACTCTGGCCGCAGACCGATCACACCCTGCAGCGTATCATAGGGCTCTCCCGTAGCATACAGCAGGCCATCACCGGGGCGCAGGCAACCAAATAAAGCGGTCGCCAGCGCGTGGGTACCACAGATCAGCTGCGGTCGCACAAGCGCGTCTTCCGTCCCGAAAATATCTGCGTAGATGGCTTCCAGGGTATCCCGTCCCAAATCATTGTATCCATATCCCGTAGTGGTCTCGAAATGATTTTCTCCCACCCGATGCTTCTGAAAAGCCGCCAGCACCTTCGCCTGATTAGCCTCCGCAATCTCCGAGACTCTGGCAAAGGTCGGCCCCAACTCCTTCTCTCGCTCATGACAAAAATCATAGACGGCTGCAGGAATCCCCAAAGCCGCCAGTGTCTGTTCCTGTATCATGGGATTACGCCTGCTCCTCCTTTACCGGATTGGTAAAAATGACCGGCCGCACCGGCGCAATGGTAGAAATGGCATGCTTATAGATCATCTGCTGCTTTCCATCGGAATCCATCATCAGCACAAAGCTGTCATACCCCTTTACGCAGCCCCTGATCTGATATCCATTGGTCAGAAAAACTGTGACTTCTGTTCTCTCTTTACGAAGTGTGTTCAGAAACATGTCCTGAAGATTCAACTGTTTCGTCATGATAAAATCTCCTCTCAACAAAAAATAAAAAACAAACCGGCTGGCACCTGCCAAACCACTTTTATTATACTGGATGCCTTTTCTAATTACAAGGGGTATTTTTCAGCAAACTCTTCCGGATTTTCTCCAGCTGATCCGAAAGGCTCTCGCCTTCCTGCCAGACGATCCACTGAGCCTCCTCCCTGCGAAACCAAGTCAACTGACGCTTGGCAAAGTGCCGGGTATCTCGCTGGAGTACCCTCGTGGCCTCCGCCAGATCCATCTCGCCTGTGAGATACGCCATGATTTCCTTATACCCCAGTCCCTGCATCGAAACCATGTCTCTCCGGCACCCCTGGTTACACAGCCCTTCAACCTCCTGCACCAAGCCGCTTTCGAGCATCTCCTCCACCCGCTGGTCGATCCTGCGGTAGAGTTCCTCCCGCGGACGTGTGAGCACATAATAATGCAGCGCATACGGACTCTCTTTCTGCCGCAGCCTCTCGTTATGGGTACTGATAGGTTCCCCATTCTGGTAGTAATATTCCAACGCTCGAATCACCCGTTTGATATTATGTGGATGAATCTGCTGCGCACCCGCAGGATCCACCCGAGAAAGCTCCTCATACAATCCTTCCCGGCCTGCTTCCGTGACGCTTCTTTCTTCCAGCTTCTTTCGGAGTTCTCCTCCCGTTTCCTCCGGGGAAAACTCGGCGCCATAGGCCAACGCATGCAGATAGAAACCCGTACCGCCCGCCACGATCGGAACATGGCCTCTGGCTCTGATTTCAGAAATGATTTTTCTCGCCGCCTCGGTAAACCGAGCCACATTCCATTCTTCCCAGGGATTCACATAGTCTATCAGATGATGTGGGACTCCCTGCATCTCCTCTACCGTGATCTTCGCAGTTCCAATATCCATTCCGCGATAGACCTGCATAGAATCTCCGGAGATCACCTCACCCCCAATCGTTTTGGCCAGTTCCACCGCCAGCGCGGATTTCCCCGCAGCGGTCGGCCCCGCGATAATAAAAAGCGCTTCCTTTTTCATAAGTTCTCCTTTATACGATCCGCTTAAACAGCCGCTCGATCTGCTGCTTTGTCATTGTCACGATCGTCGGACGACCATGTGGGCAGTTATACGGATTGGTCGTCTGGGCCAGACTCCGAAAGAGCGCCCTGGCCTCCTCCACATCCATGGTGTGATTGCCTTTCACCGCGGCCTTACAAGACATCATCGCCATCTTATCGAGCAAGAGATCCCGTGGGGTATTGCGGTTTCCCTCACAAATAAAGCCCACCATATCTCGAAAATCCTGCGGATCCATCGGTCCGTTGAAAATATAGGGGACACAGCGCAGGAGCACGGTATTTTCTCCAAAAGGTTCCACTTCGAACCCCATATAAGACACCAGTTCCTGATGTTCCGATAGTCCCAGCATCTCTTGAGGAGACAGTGTAATCGGCTCCGGCTCCAGAAGGATCTGACCATCCAGCGGCTTCTTCGTCAGGGTCTGCCGGATCTGATCGTAGAGCACCCGTTCATGCGCCGCATGTTGATCCACAATATAAAGTACGCCATCCGCTTCTGCCATCCAATAGGTATCGAAAACCTGTCCCACCAGCCGAAGCCGCTCCGGATCCGGGAAGCGATGACCAGCCGACTCGGTTCGCTCCGATCCCGTAACGGGGTTCTCCGCCTGCTGAGATACCGAAACCGGCTCCTCAGAAGCCCTCGTCTCACATTCCTCTACCAAATCCCCGCGGGATGCCGATTCATAGATGGGTTCCGGCTCCCGCAGGGCTGTCCCAAGAATCTCCTGTTTGCCTGTATAATAGCCACTCTCCCGCCAGATTTCCTTCTTAGGCGTCTTTTCCTGCGGTTCGATGGCGCTCGCCGTACTGGCTTCGGCACTGAACACCGGAAATGCCTGTGCCCAGCCCTCTTCCTCCTGCGGGGGTTCCGGAATCACCGTCTTTGCCTGCACCACCCGCGTCATCAGGTCTACTTCTCCCAGCGTACGGGATATGGCCTTGTACATTTCCTCCCGCACCAAGTTCTCATTCGAGAACCG
Organism: uncultured Clostridia bacterium; assembly: GCA_937892735.1. Taxonomy (GTDB): domain Bacteria; phylum Bacillota; class Clostridia; order Lachnospirales; family Bianqueaceae; genus Faecimorpha. The sequence goes on from CALBGL010000071.1 coordinate 17,794, forward strand.
AACCTCCATCTTCGTCGGATGCACATTGACATCCACCAGCGCTGGATCCACCTCAATCCGTAAAACAGCAATGGGAAAATTGCCCGGCATGATCAGATCCTTATAGCATTCTTCCAGGATTTTCTCCAATAGCGCGCTGCGGATCATCCGGCCATTGAGATAGAAATGCTGATAGCTCCGATTGATCCGAACCAGCTGCGGTCTGGATATGTAGCCTGTGACCTTTAAATCGCCCGCATAATCCACTTCCAGGAGTTCGTTCAGGATCTCCCTGCCATAGACAGCATAGACACAATTCCTCAGCCTGTAATCGCCCGGCGTATGTAGCACCCTGGAACTGCCCCGGATATACTGAAATGAGATTTCCGGATGTCCCATGGCAATTTTCTGCATGAACTCCGTCACCGCAGCGGCCTCTGCGGCTGGCTTCTTCAGAAACTTCCGCCGTGCTGGCGTATTGAAGAAGAGTTCCTCCACCTTGAAGGTCGTACCGGGTGTAGCCGCCACTTCCTCCCATAACACCTCCTTACCGCCTTCCGTCACATACCGCACTCCGGTGAGCGCCTTATGGGTTTTTGTCAGCACTTCGGTCCGCGAAACAGCCGCTATACTGGCCAACGCCTCTCCGCGAAACCCCAGAGATACCACCGCCGCCAGATCCTCCGCTGTCTCAATCTTACTAGTCGCATGGCGCAGGAAGGCACTGCGTACTTCCTCAGCCTCGATGCCGGATCCATTATCGGTCACACGAATCCGACGGATGCCTCCATCTTGAATCTCTACCGTGATCGCCGTCGCGCCCGCGTCGATGGCATTTTCCACCAACTCCTTCACGATGGAGGCCGGTCGCTCGATCACTTCTCCTGCTGCGATCTTATTGATCGTCTGGGAGTCCAGCATCTTGATATGCGCCATTATCCGATCTCCTTTGCTTCATTACACAGTTCATATAATATCTGCTGCGCCTCCAATGGCGTCATTTCCAATACCTTCAATCCTTTGAGCCTTGCAAGGATCTCTTCCTGTTTAGGATCATCCTTGGCAAAAAGGCTCATCTGAAAGCTCTCTGCGAGCACCTCTGTCCGAGCCTTGATCGCCGAAGGGCTATTACTCACGTTATTCTCCAGCAGTTCCTTCAAAATCTCCTGCGCCCGCTTCACCACCCAGTTCGGCAATCCTGCCAGCTTCGCCACCTCAATACCATAGCTTCTGTCTCCAAACCCTCGCTGAATCTTCCGCAGAAAGACGATATCGTCTCCGCTTTCCTTGATCGCCACACAGTAGTTATGAACGCCCTCCAGCTGCCCCTCCAATTCAGTCAACTCATGGTAATGCGTCGCGAACAGCGTCTTAGCGCCGATGGTTTTCTTATCGCTGATATATTCCACCACCGCCCAGGCAATGCTGAGTCCATCATAGGTAGAAGTCCCCCGGCCAATCTCATCCAGGATGAGCAGACTGGAGGATGTGGCATGGCGCAGAATATTCGATACCTCCGCCATCTCCACCATGAAAGTACTCTGTCCGCCTGCCAGATCATCAGAAGCTCCCACGCGTGTGAAAATCCGGTCCACAATCGCGAGCCTCGCCGAATCGGCCGGCACAAAAGAACCCATCTGCGCCATCAGCGTGATGACGGCTACGTGGACTTTCCCGCCATATTGGGACCCGTGATGATGGCAATCCGATTTTCTTTATTATCCAGCAACGTATCATTAGGAATGAAGGATTCATTCCCCATCATCCGTTCCACCACCGGATGACGGCCGCCCACAATCTCCAGCGTCTCCTTCTTATCGCTTAAGAGTTTCGGCTTCACATAGTGATGCAGAATCGCCGCTTCTCCTAAAGAACGCAATGCATCCAGTTCCGCGATCTGCGCCGCCGTTCGCTGCACCCGCGTCAACTGTCCGGCAATCCGCTGCCTAAGTTCAACAAACAGGTCGTACTCCAGCGCCACCAGCTTCTCCTTAGCGCCTAAAATGGTATCTTCCAGATTTTTCAGTTCCTCCGTAATATACCGCTCCCCATTAGCCAGTGTCTGTTTGCGAATATATCGATCCGGCACCTGGTTCATGAACGACTTGGAGACTTCCAGATAGTAGCCGAAGACCCGATTATATCCTACCTTCAGCGTCCGGATCCCCGTCGCCTCTTTCTCTTTATTTTCCAGCTGGGCCAGCCAGCTCTTTCCCTCTATATCTGCCTTGCGCAGCCGGTCCACTTCCTCATGATACCCTTCTTTGATCAGACGGCCCTCCCGCAGCGTAATCGGCGGTTCCTCATAGACCGCCCGTTCCAGAAGGTCATATAGATCTGCCAGATCATCGAAGGTACTCGCCATGTCCTGAAAATAGGGAGCGTCCAATACGCCAAGGATCTGTTTGATACCTGGCAGGCCCCGCAGGGATTGTTTCAGGGACAGAAGATCTCTCGCCCCCGCGCTGCCATAGGCAATGCGGCCCATCAGACGTTCCATGTCATAGATCTGTCCCAGTGCTTCTTTCAACTCTTCCGACAGAATCATATCCTGTACGAAGCATTCTACCGCATCCTGCCGCCGTTCGATCTGTTCCCGATCAATCAGCGGCTGTTCCACCCATTTCCGCAAAAGCCGGCCGCCCATGGCCGTCTTCGTATAGTCCAGCACCCACAGCAGCGACCCGTGCCGGCTCTTGTCCCGCAGTGTCTCTGTCAGTTCCAGGTTGCGTCTTGTCGAGGCATCGAGCATCATGTACTGATTCAACGAATACGTCGAAATCCGGGAAATATGGCTCAGATCCCGCTTCTGCGTCTCCACCAGATAGTCCAAGAGTCCGCCCGCCGCCGTGACAGCCAGCGGCATCTCCGCCATTCCCAGGCCTTCCATCGAATGTACCTTAAAATGATGCTTGAGTACGTCCTGACAACGTTCCAGCCGGAAATGGTGCGCGCCATAGGTATTAACGAATACGCCGTAATTGTCTTTACAGCGTTCCAGATCCAGCGTTCCCAAGTTCTCCTCGTTGACAATCAGTTCCGCAGGCCGATACTTGCCCAACTCATCCCAGAACTTATCCTCTTCTTCTAATTCCGTCACGCTGAACTCACCGGTAGTGATATCACAGATCGCTAACCCCATTCGGTCACAGGTACGGTTAATCGCCATGATATAGTTGTTGCCCTTCTCCTCCATGTGATCGGAATTGATATTGGTACCCGGCGTCACAATCCGCGTCACTTCCCGCTTGACCAGACCTTGCGCCTGTTTCGGATCCTCCATCTGCTCACAGATCGCTACTTTATAGCCCTTAGATACCAATTTCTGCAGATACCCTTCGATGGCGTGATAAGGCACCCCGCACATGGGGGCCCGTTCCGCCTGTCCGCAATCTCTGCCCGTCAGCGTCAGCTCCAACTCCTTGGACGCTGTCACCGCATCCTCAAAAAACAATTCGTAAAAATCTCCCAGACGGAACATGAGAAGGCAGTCCGGATTTTCCTCCTTCACCTTCAGATACTGTTCCATCATCGGTGTATATTTGGCCATCTTATTCTTCCTTATCCTCTTGTATCCGTCCTGCCAGATAATAGGTCATCTGCTCCGTGATCGTAACCGGCAGGATCTGTCCAATCTGCTCCGGGTTGCCTGGGAAGTGTACGAGATGATTTCCCTCGCTGCGTCCCGTCAGCATCGTCGGATCGTGCTGATTCACAGCCTCCGCCAGCACATGAAGCGTCTTGCCGATCAATCTCTCGTTTCGCTTGTCCATGACTTCCTTGAGTACTTCTAACAATTCCTCGAAATTGGCTTTGGCTTCCGCCTCCGGCACCTGTTCCATCTGTACGGCCGGCGTTCCTTCCCGCGGCGAATAGATGAACGTAAAGGCGCCATCGAAGGCCGCCTTACGCACCACATCCACCGTCTCCAGAAAATCTTCTCTCGTCTCTTTCGGAAAACCGACAATGATATCCGTTGTGATCGCCATCTCTGGCACGGCTTCCCGCAGCTTTCGCACGATATCCAGATACTTTTCCTTCGTATAACGACGGTTCATCTGCGCCAGAATCCTATCGCTGCCAGACTGCAGCGGCAGATGAAAATGCGGGCATACCTTCGGACAATCCCGCATCGCGGCAATCAATTCGTCAGACAGGTCCTTCGGGTGCGAGGTCATGAAACGAATCCGTTCGATGCCCTCTACTTCGGCCACCTGGTACAAGAGCTCCGCAAAGCTGATCGGATGCTCCAATGTCTTTCCGTAGCTGTTGACATTCTGTCCCAGGAGTTGAATCTCCTTCACACCGCTTTCTGCCAGCTCCCGCACTTCCTTCAGAATTTCTTCCGGTCTACGGCTGCGCTCCCGCCCACGCACATAGGGTACGATACAATAGGTACAGAAATTGTTGCAGCCAAACATAATGTTCACCGATGCTTTGAAAGAGAACTTGCGAATGCTGGGCAGATCCTCCACGATCTCTCCCGGCGCGTCCCACAGATCGATAATCGGCCCATCACTCTCATACATGCTCTCCAACAATTCTGCGAACCGGTACAAATTATGCGTCCCGAAGATCAGATCCACCCATCGATACGACTTCCGCAGTTTCTCGATCACATGCTTTTCCTGCATCATACAGCCGCAGAGCGCGACTTTCATCTTTGGATTCTTTTTCTTGTATCCCTTGAGATAGCCCAGGCGTCCAAACACCTTCTGCTCCGCGTTTTCCCGGATACAGCAGGTGTTATATACGACCAGATCCGCCTCTTCCTCTTTGACGCTTTCTGTAAAGCCGATTTCTGCAAGGATTCCGGCCAGTTTTTCTGAATCATGGGCGTTCATCTGACACCCTAGTGTAGTTATATAATAGGAAGGTTTTCTTCCTTTGAAATACTCTCTCAGCCTCTCTATGGCCATTTTTTGCTGCCGCGCTTCCTGCGCTGCGTCTCCAGTCCATTCCCTTTTCATCCGTTATTCCTTTCTAGCCTATGTGGCGTGAATTGACAGTCTAACCCCAATTCTAATCTATATCTTACCGCATTTGGCCGAATTTGTAAAGTGCATGTTTTCATAGGAAATCCTTGCCAGACCGCAGGTTTCCGTCACACTTCCATATCTCTCCGGAAGCCATATGATAACAGATTCGATCGCCATATACATCGCCCCACCTCACAAAATTCAGGTAGAATCCACGATCGAATCCCCATTCTTCCTTCCCAACTTCGTTGTTCTTCCACGGCTGTCTTTCCGCCAGCATTTCCATGAAACTCTGCTCCACTGCCCGTTCCGCTATGACGGGAAGTGAACACCCCTGAGAGCGTCTAGGACAAGCCCATACCGGATACGCCCTTCGCATGCCATTTTGCATCACGCTGTAGGCCATCCGGCGAAGAGGCTCCCCGCAGCAGCCACAGCGCAGATTCTTAAAGGGTGAAGGCTTCGGCCCCTTTCGCTTCTGCTGGCGTTCTAGCATTCCTTGCACCTTCTCCCAGTTTTCCCGACTGATGATCGCCGGATGATGATCCCGCACATAATAGCGGGGAGCCTCTCCCCGATTGGGAATCGAACGATGGGTCAGAAAATCCGTCGTAATGGTCTTTTGCATCTCCAAATCCCCCACATATTTCTCATTTCGCAGTATGCCATAGACGGCTTCCGAACGCCAGGGATTCCCATGAGCGGTTTGTTTTCCCATGGCATTGAGCTCCCGTGCGATATGCCTCCCACTCTTTCCGTGAAGATAATGCCCAAAGATATACTGTACGATCTGTGCCTGTTCCTCCACGATGACCCAACTCCCCTCGGGCCCAAAATCATATCCCAACATTCTGCGCAGATTCACATGGGGCTTCCCCTCCTGGAAATTCTTCTGAAAAGTCCACCGAATGTTCTCGGAAATACTCCGGCTCTCTTCCTGCGCCAGCGCTGAGAGAATTGTGAGAATCAGTTCCCCCTTCGCGTCCAGTGTATCGATATTCTCTTTTTCGAAATAGATACCCACCGGTGGATCCATCCGCCGCAGCTGCCGGACACAGTTGAGTGTATCGAGCGTATTACGCGCGAAGCGAGAGATGGATTTGGTGATGATATAATCCAGCTTTCCCTTTGCGGCATCTTCCATCATCTCATTAAACCGCACCCGTTTGCTGCGCGATGTCCCTGACAGCGCCTCATCCGCATAAATACCCGCAAATTCCCATTCTTCCCGTTCCTGAATCAGCCGTGTATAGAACTCCTTCTGTGTCGCATAGGAAATCTGCTGCGAATCCTCTCCCGTAGATACCCGACAGTAAGCCGCTACTCGCATTCTTCTCACCGAAATCTCCCGGCCTTCCGTCGAAGCGAAGGGGCGTGTGGCGGGAATCAACGTAACATTAGGAGCCAGGCCCTGACGCATGTTCTTCTTCATCGTCTCGCCTCCCATTCCAATGAGGTCCTGGACCCATCCAACCAGGTCACCTGTCCACTTCCCTGTGGTGTCAATTCCAGAAAACGGATATAGGCCTGTGCGTATTCTGTTACCAGACTATGCCACATGTCTCCGTTCTCTTCTCGTTCCCACCATGCGGCAGCCCTCTTTCGCAACGCATATATCGTCTCATCCTCCGGCAGATCCTGCCTCAGCATCTCTTGTAGAACCGCAGCGGCGATCTCCGGATTCTGAAAACGACGTCTTGCCGCTCTATCTAACGCCTTCGTCAGTTCCTCTTCATAGATCCAATGCGAATGGCAG
>CALBGL010000072.1 GCA_937892735.1 uncultured Clostridia bacterium
GTCCTTGACATTCTCTTATCCTCCTTTCTTTATGTAATCTGTTTTGGTATTAAAAGTATTACTCCCTCTACCAATAGGAGAAAATAGGGATACAAAGCGGAACTGTTTTTCAAAGAATCAAAAAAATATTTTTTGAAATTCTGCAACCGACTTTGATAACCTATTTTCAATTTAGGAACGCATTATTTATCGTCCTACTAAAGTATAGCCCTCTGCTTGTTAAAATCTCCCACCTATCGTACAACGCTTGATTAAACAGCCCGGTACGTAAGCAGTGACCCACGACTTCCTTTACCGTGTTTGAACCAATACCCCCGCCCATCTTACGCGCAGTAGATGCACATGACGCACAGCCCCATTTATAGAAGTATCCATCGCCGCTGAACGCTCGCTGGCACAGGTAGAAATACACTCCAAAACCTGTCCAGCCATGTGCGTCCAGCAACAAATCGATTTTTTCATCAGAATCAAACATAGAAGTCGACCAGCCCGCATAATCGATGCCTTGCTTCGGTCTCCCAGCCATTTTTAATCCTCCAGTCTGATCTGTCCCTCGCCCCAAAGCGGACTTAAATCATAATCCCAGTGTACCTTCTTTTTAGTACCTGGTACCTCAGTACCGATCAGGATGCAGTCATTCTCATTCAAACTCTTTCGTGTGCTCGCATCCCTGAAACAGAGGAAATCCCTGATGTCTATAAACCAGGTTCGTCCACTCCGGCGAAAATTCAATATGAACCCGGCAAACACGCCGTTGGTTCTTGCAGCCTTCGCCAGTTCTTCGATCTGATGTTTTTTAATCATAGGCGAAGCGCCATCATAACTTATATTGCTGCCCGCTGTACTTTTTAGCTCAAGGCAATATTGATGCGGATACCTATACAGCAAACAGTCATATGGACATCGGTCTCCAAAGGTATAACCACCTCCGGCACTCCGATTTTCTAAAATAGGATCGCGGATCCGGACATAGTGTCCGAATTTACGAGCCGAATCCGCGAAATCACCTTCAAATTGCTTCCCTGGATTCATCGTCATCCATCTCATCCAGTCCCACCTGACGGTAATCTATTGGCATCATAGACGAGCCAATTTCTTTGGGCGCCAGGTCTGTTTTGTAACTTACTACATGCTTCAAGAATCCGCCAGACGGCATCGATTCAATAACAATCGTTATCTTTCGCTTTCTATCCACATCCGTCCGTTCATCCAAGCAATTATTCATCACAGCTTTCAGTGCATCTACCAGCGCTTCACTGACATTTCCCAACAATTCGTCAAAACTCTTTCTATCAATCATTCCTCTGTCTCCTTAAAATGGTATATTATCATCTATGGAATCATCCACCGGAACAAATCCATTGCTTTCCATTCGCATCTGTTCTGGTGGTGGGCTCCATTGTTCAGGAGGAACCGCTTGCGTGGTTTCCCATTGCTGTGGTGCATATTCCTGCCGTCTGCTCTCGCAAAACTCCACTCGGTTCACAAGAATCTGTGTTCCATACCGTTTCTGGCCGTTCTTATCCGTATAATTATTATTGCGAACTTCACCTTCTACGATGATCTTCGAACCCTTGAATACGTACTTTCCAAATAACTCTGCCGTCTTTCCAAACGCCGCGCACTGGAAGAAGTCTGCCTCCTGTTCCCCCTCTCTTTTGAACGTTCTGTTGACGGCCAGGTCAAACCTGGCGACCGCCTTTCCATCCGACGAATATCTGATTTCCGCGTCTTTTGTCAGCCTTCCTGCAAAAATCACTCGATTCATGCTATATACACCTCACATCCCGCCAGTCGTCTGATCTCTTTCCGCATTCTTTCTGCGTCACTGTTGTGATCCGATAAGTGCAAAAGATAGATCTCTTCCAAGTAGCTTGTATCATTGGTCTTTAGAAACTCTTTCAGTGTTTCCAGGCTCATATGTGTCTCTCGGATTCGCTTTCCGAGCGCAGGATCTATGATTCCGGATCTCACATTCTCTTCCAAAATATCTTCGCAGTAATTGCATTCCGCCAGGAGATATCGGATTTTAGGGAATCGGTACCGAATGTACATGGTATCTGTGAAGTACAATAAGTTTCCAATAAATCCATGAATAAAGTACCCCACATTTGGGACATCGTGCTCGACCGAAAAGGGGATCACGAAAAATGGAGACACTCCATATTGAGACGTGATCGTTCCATCCTCCATCACGCCTGATACAACGGGAATCGCGTATGGATGTTTGTCAATCCCTTCCGCCTTCAGCGTATCCAAGGGCGCATATACGGGAATGCCCAGATCGCACAAATCCTTCGCGGCCTTACAGTGATCCTTGTGACGATGTGTAAGGAGGACTCCCGTGAGATCCGAAGGATTTACATGCCTCCGGATCTTTTTTATGGGAATACCCGCGTCCAGCAGAAGTTTTCTACCGTTTTCTTCTACCAGATAGCAGTTACCAGAGCTTCCCGACGCGATCACTTGGATTCTCATGGCAGCTCATCCTCCAGGACTTCCCCAGTGTCAGCATTAATTAACGTTGTATGTTCTGGTTCCGCAGGAATCTGTACCTGAATCTTGTTGGCATTCGCGGCCATCTCCGCTTCTGCTTCTCCGGCAATAGCCTGTTGCATTTCTGTGGACATGATGCCATAGGTTCCTAACAATCGTCTAAGGCATGTCTTCATTGCCATCTTATCAAAATCCGTTTTCCACGGACTATACGAGGATTTCGCGGATGGACTGTATCTGTCTCTCCAGTCTTCTGCTTCTTTTTTGGACATGTACAGTGTCTTTTCCGCCCCATTGATAAGCTGAAAGTAAGCGAAATATCCGATAATCGTATCGCTGATGGCTTCTCCTGATAGATCCAACATACCCGATAATTTATTCATTCCCTTGAGCTCGCCCTCTCGTACAGTACCCGCATTGATATACCGATACTGTCCTGACCGCATTGCCAGCTGAATCAATCCCTTGTATCCGATCGTAAATGTTGGCTTATTTTTGTATGGAACTACATACGCAAAACCAAGGTTCTTATTGATCGGCAGATCCAGAGATGCGGCCTTGATACACTCAAGTGCTACTGCTCTTGGATTACATTGCTGTAATGTGGTATCCCCGTTATAAAGATCGATCATGGAACTTAGAAATGCTCCCGCCTTTCCTTTGTCGCGCAAGCTGTTCTGAACCTGCGCTCGAATGGTCTGTTCGTTTAGGACAGCTTTGAAGCTGTCGATTGGTGTTAAATTGTTCGCCATGTCTTATTCCTCCTGATGACTTATTTCGACCCGTAATGCGGGGTCGGATTCACTAACAACCAGCCGAATCACCTGCGCATGGACAGGAGTCAGGCTTACCACGCTCTCCGCGTTATCTACAAAGACCGGAAGACTGTACCCGAAATGTTCCGCGAGCGTGTCGATGATCTCTAAACCAGCATTAATTCTGGCTGCATGATTTGCCGATTCGTATCGAACGGTACCCGCCGGTCCTGGCACAAGCACCTTGCAGCAATCTTTAATTCCTCCATTAATCTGGTTCTCAAAAAGCTGAAAAGAGACTGTCTTGAACTTTCCATTGATGGACTGATCCAGCATGGATATCTTGGCTTTAATGAAGTCTTCACACAGATCGAGTCCTCTCATGGCTTTCTCATACTCGGATCCACATCCCTTCAGATCTTCTCTGAGGGATTCTATCCTTTTCCTCTGCCTTTCATCATTCTCAATAGCGTACAGAGTCTGAGAAATTCGGAAGATCTCATCCTGATCCGCTGTGATGCCGCGACGGAGCTTGTCCACCTCTGTATTTAAAGCATGTTCCGCATTCATCAAGCTGTGTTCCAACTCCTCAATCTGTTCCTGAAGCTGCTTATATCCCTCTGTCTCTTCATAAGGCTGCATGTATATAACATGCGCAGCATCATCCTTTCTCGTCACCTCTTCCAAACGCTGGCGAAGATCTCCCTCGCTTGTTTTGGCTTTCATCAGTTCTTCTTCCATCCTTCTGATGATATCCTTTGAGCAGCTTTCTTCTGCCTCGCGTTTGATCTTTTCAATGGCTATGCTCTTTTGTTCATTGAATCGCGCCAAAGCCTCTTCCCGTTTTTCTGCCGGCATCAATTGGCCGCATGTCGGACAGATGTCATCCCCTGTATACTTCATTGCTCTGGCTGCCTTCAGTTCTTCTATGAGATGATCTCTCTTTGATCTCGCTCGATCCAAGCTTTCTATTAGCTCTTGCCTTTTTCGTGCCAGGTTCCTGATCTCACCTGTGAGGGCATTTTCTTCGCGTATCACGGCTTCTCGTTTCTGATTCATCTCCTGATTCTGCTCGTTAAACCTACGGAGATATTCATTCTTCTCCTCCATCTGCTTCAGCTTTGCCGCCTGAATCTGCTGTTTGATTTCCATTTCCGGTCCAGATGCTTTAATCTCCGCCAGCTTCTCTTTTCGTTCTTCCAGAGACTTCTGATACGAACGCTCTTTACAGCGCAAATATTCTTTTTGATCTGCGTCTGTCCCTGACAAGCCTTTTTGTGCCTCATCAATCCTGGCTGGTATTTCCTTCAGTTCCTCGTTGAGCTTCTTTCCTCTGGCTTTAACGATGCTTCGATACTCCTCCACGGAATACAGGTTCTCACTATCTGGCTTTTTGAGTTGCTCCAGCAGTTCTGTCATGCCGGCTTGCTGCAATACTTCTTCATCCGTGATGTCTCCGCATACCCGCAATAGCATTTCTCTTCTTTTCTGCCAAGATAGCCCTTCAGAAAAATATGTAGGATGAATCAGAATCTGGCGGAGCTCCTGCGGCACTAGGAGATCGATTCTCTGTTCATACAGATTCTTCTGAACTGGAACACCGTCTATCTTGTACTCTGTGGTATGGCCTGTAAACTCTGACTCCGTTGCTCCGCGCTTCTTGGTCCAGATCTCTGAGAAACGCTTTTCCAGCAGGATGGTTCCTTCCTCTGTAGAAAATGAACCTCTTACCATGGTATCCAGATTATGAATATCTTCTCCCAGCTTGTCCTTGGGCTTGGGATTGAATCCTTTCTCATCCGTACTTGGCTTGTCAAACAGCAGCCAGCTGACTGCATCCGCAATCGTCGTCTTTCCTGTGGCATTTGTGCCATAAATCGTCGCGTCTCGGCCTTCGAAATCCGCTTCGAAAGATCGGATTCCTTTGAAATTTTGAAGCGTCAATTTCATGATTTTCATTGACTTTGTCCTCCTTTTCCTGTAGAATAAAGGTGTTAAAATAATTTCTTACGCGGCTGATACTGGATGTTATCCAGTGTCGGCTCTCTTTTTATATAGCCTTCGATCTTTAATCTAGGATCCAGCCCTCTGGGAACCGGTCCCGCGTCTGTTATGACGATCTCACAAAAGTGATGTTTCTTGTTATGATCAATGGCCCAATAGAATCCCGCTTCCTTGATCTGCGAAAGAGATAACACTATCTCACCTCCCTTCTCATGGCCTTTTTACCAAAATATCGTTTCTGTTCGATTGACTGCCTTGACATAGTGTTTCCCAACAGATCGATTGATATTGGATATCATCTGACAGCCTTTTCCCCTTGCTTACATACAGCAGATCTCCAGAACTAATGCTTCTTCCAAGAGGAAGTTCCGCTATCATGTTTCTTCTATCTGCGTTCACCATAACGATTGTTTTTATTATCTCACCTCCTCCCGGTTGAGCCCCCAGACTCCTGCTATCATCAGCAGACATCCGATAACGCCCTCTATGATCAACTCGCCAAGCGGCCTTCCGGCTTGTCCCAGGGAAAAGGCCATGTCCTCTGCTCCTGCCAGCCCGGCGAGAAGCAGAAGGCCGGCTAGGAGCAGCATCGCGCTTATCTTTCGTTTCATTGTCGCTCTCCTCCTATTTGTGATCGTCCGGGAAGGTGACTTCTACCCGGACGCCCTGCGTCTTGTACGCGGCTTCAATGAAGCGCTTCGTGATATCCCGCTTTAGCTGTTCCTGCTTTTCCGGAGGAAGTTCGTCCATACGGACGGTTTCGCCCGTAGTCAGGTTATGTACCGATGAAAATGTCCTTAATGGCTTATTACTCATTATGCTACCTTCCTTTCTCCCCAATGGGGCATAAATTAGATTATGAGGTGATGCTTGTATAAGATTCGTATCCCCTGTAAAGCTTGACTTCCCCAGTCTCCTGATATATCATGATTCTACAGGCCTCTGCCAAGGCCGAGTAAAAGATGAAAGGAGATACCATGAATGGAACATAAAACATGGCAATTTGAAGTCAAACCAACTGAGGATGGATACATTTGTATTTCTCAACAAGCTGGTGGCTTTGAAGCTGATGAAGAAATTATTCTTCATCCAGAGCAAGTAGACTTGCTCGTAAAATGGTTATATGAGGTCCGCGAGAAGTTACAGAAGAAATAAGACCAGCTTGGTGCCTGGGAACATTTTTTCGGCGCTTGTTTTGATTTCCTCGAGAGAATCTGCACCTCCAAAAGCGCCTTTTTCTGCGGATTCTCTCCAGGCCCAAGTGTATTTCAATTTATTTCTCCCACACGAATGAGAATTAGAAATCACAATAATATCCACCGTTTTCTCCTGGTTTAAGTAGGACACCACTTCTCCTAATGTCATTTTCGTCTCATCTCCTTTCCTCGTATTACACCCAATCGTGTGACTCGAAGCCTTCCAGGGCGTTAAATGCCTTAAACCAGCACTTCCGGAGATCATCCACAAACTCTTCTTGCGCTTTTACAGAAGATCTAGTCGCACCTTCATCTTCTTCCATCTCACACTTCGCGCTGAACGCCTTGTCGTACTTTTCCTTTGCCGTCTCTACATCTTTCCTCAGCAGATGATGAATATACTCCAATGTCTCGATTCTCATGTCATTTACTCCTTTTCTATCTTATTTCTCGAAGCCAATTCTCACTTAAAGTGTGAACTCGAGGTAAAAAAATATCGTCTCTTGTACACCCATACAATTTACACAATGCATCAAGTGTAGATACTTTTATATCTGTTTTACCATTTTCCATTGCAACAACTGTGTTCTTCGAGCATTTTAATGCCTTACAAACATCGTTTTGAGTCAATCCTGCATTCACTCTTGCAGCTTTAAGCGAAATAACCAACTTAATTCCTCCTTTCTATCCCTTATAGGATGGATTCATTATATCTCACTTTAAGAGAGATGTCAATACTCAAAGTGAGATTTTTTTTATTTTTTTCTTGACACCTCTCACTTTTAGCGTTAATATTATACTGTACTCATTATATATAGAAAGGAGGATCATCATGACTGATGAAGAGTATCGGCGAGTATTTGTTAAAAAATTGCAATATTATATGGACTTGAATGGAAAAAATCAAATGGATCTGATGCATGATTTAAAGCTTAGTTCGTCCACCGTTTCTAGTTGGTGCACCGGCCAAAAGCTTCCACGAATGAGCAAAATTCAAATGTTGGCCGATTACTTTAAGATCAGAAAATCTGATCTATTAGAAGATACTGATGCACAACCCCCATCCACCAAAGGGGTTACTATCAATGTCCTTGGCCGTGTTGCTGCTGGTATTCCCATTGATGCGATTGAGTATATCATAGATACAGAAGAAATCTCTCAAGATATGGCTGCTAGAGGTTCCTACTTTGGACTGCAAATCAAAGGCGATAGCATGGAACCAAAAATCAGCGATGGGGATATCGTTATTGTCAGGCAACAAGAAGATGCCGAATCAGGAGATCTTATCATTGCTCTTGTGAACGGAGAAGATGCGACATGCAAACGCCTACGGAAGCATGATAATGGAATATCTCTGATTTCAACTAATCCCAAATATGAGCCCATGTTTTTTACAGATAAAGAAGTGCAGGAAAAGCCTGTAAAGATCATTGGAAAGGTTGTAGAGTTAAGAGCTAAATTTTAATTAAAATATGTTAGATTGTAAAGGAGAAAAGTCATGAAATACAAAAGCCTTATACCACTGTTAATTACTTCCCTACTGATGATATCGTCTTGTACAACCACTCCTATAGATACGTCCTCTCTTGAAAATCAATCCGTACCCCAAACATCCCAAGAAGAAAGTGGCTCTGAAGATATTTCCTTGTCTGATTCCCAAATTGGAAAAATTGTAGCTTCTGAATTTGATCCTCAAACAGCTGTCGAATTAGAAGTTGGAGATTTTATTGTGCTCATCCCTCCGGATTGGGAAGTATCTGTATCACAAAATGACCTTATGACAACATACAGTATTTATGTCGGAAAAGATCTTTTTCAATTTCAAACACATAATATAGATGTTGCCTTCGAATCAGGAATGGATATTTCAGATGTCGGACAACCTTTTGTAGAAGAAATCGATTCTGGATTTAGTGATGGTGGCGTTGATCAATCTGAAGCAACAAAAATCAATGGCTTAGATGCATTATTTTTCACTGCTTCTGGTACTCTATCTGGAATTCCGGACAATGAATATTTCTTTACTGGTTCATTGATTTTACACGATCATTCTGTTCTTGTATTTTTATTGGCAAATACAACAACTAGCCAATATGACCATTCCGAAGATTATATCAATATTCTAAATACAATTGAATTTAACACCCAAAAATTTTCCACAACTACAAGTGATGAGAGTTCCTCCTCAACCGAAGAAAGTATCCCATCTGAATATCGTTCCGCGCTAAAAAAGGCTGAATTTTATAGTGATACTTTGCATATGTCCAAGATAGGTATATATAACCAACTAATATCTGAGTATGGTGAAAGTTTTTCTACAGAGGCAGCACAATACGCTATTGATAACCTTGATGTCGACTATAAAGAGAATGCCTTGGAAAAGGCAACAAGTTACGCAAGCAATATGCATATGTCTAAGGCAGGAGTATATAATCAGCTCATCTCGGAGTACGGTGAAAACTTTACCGAAGAAGAAGCTCAATATGCGATAGAAAATGTACAAGCTGATTGGAATGCAAATGCTCTTGAAAAAGCAAAATCATACCAAGAAATGAATATGTCGCCATCCGAAATCTGGAATCAGCTCGTTTCTGAATACGGTGAAGGTTTCACGCAAGAAGAAGCAAATTATGCGATAGAGAATCTTCCTCAATAAAATCCTTGTCGAGCTACATGAACGGTGTGTAATATTCCCCCGCACGGGCGGGGTGGTCTGTTCGACTGTCAGAGCCGACATGAGGCCGCAGAGTTTCTTGGCGTTACCGAAGACTTTCTTCAAGCTGCCGTAGACGGCTACATTTCTAAGTACGGACCAATAATCGCCGATGGTGATTACGTGATTACATTGAATCCCATCGGTGTGCTGAGGAAATGCTAGGTAGGTCAAAAGGGCGTGTGAGAAACAAAATAAAAAAAATATACAATGTCTTGCATTTTGTGCGCATAATGCGTATAATATCTTTTAGGAGGTGCTTACATGAGATTTCGAGAAGTCGAGAATATTATTGGATGACGGATGGCAATACAAAAACTCTCGAGGATCTCATAACTACTACATTCATCCAACAAAACCCGGAAAGGTAACCATACCAAATCATCGCGGAGACCTTGATATGCGCACAGTTAAATCTATTTTTAAGCAAGCAGGAATACAAAACATCAAACAATAAAGGAGGAATTATCATGAAGTTAACATATATGGCTTACTGT